>NZ_JAIFKB010000008.1:0-167171 GCF_019641445.1 Rhodococcus sp. DMU2021 | reverse complement strand
AGTGCCTCTCTCGATGACGGATACTTGACCTTCGACAAGCCAAGAATCCACTACCGGACAGGCACTTCCGTGCTTTACACGCCGGGCTCAGCCCGCATGAGAGGAAATCTCCAGGCTAGCCCAGCCAGGTCACGGGTGCGCCCTATCCGGTGATCTGCCGCAGCGTCTTCGGCGTCCTCGGCGCGAACATCCCCGCGATCATCCGCGGTCTGATCGCGGTGGCGTGATACGGGATCCAGACCTTCCTCGCCTCGGCGGCACTCGACGTGGTGCTGATCAAGCTGTTCCCCTCGCTCGCACCCTATGCCGTGGTCGAGGACTACGGGTTCACCGGCCTGTCCGTACTCGGATGGGCCAGCTTCCTGACGCTCTGGGTGCTGCAGGCCTGCGTGTTCTGGCACGGCATGGAGTCGATCCGGCGGTTCATCGACTTCTGCGGGCCGGCCGTCTACGTCGTGATGTTCCTGCTGTGCGGTTATCTGATCTCCCAGGCCGGTTGGAGCGCAATCGATCTGACCCTCGGTGAGGTCACGCACACCGGATGGTCGTCGGTGCCGGTCATGCTCGGCGCGATCGCCTTGGTGGTCTCGTACTTCTCCGGCCCGATGCTCAACTTCGGCGACTTCTCCCGGTACGGGAAGTCCTACGCCGCCGTCAAGAAGGGCAACTTCCTCGGTCTGCCGGTGAACTTCCTGGTCTTCTCGCTGCTCGTGGTGATCACCGCGTCGCTCACGCTGCCCGTCTACGGCGAACTGATCACCCCGTGGAATCTGTACGACAACCCCGAGGTCATCCACTACACCCTGAAACCCTGGGCGCGTTCATCGGTCCGCTGTTCGGCATCCTCATCGCCGACTACTACCTCGTGCGCAAGCAGAAGGTGATCGTCGACGACCTGTTCACGATGTCGGAGAAGGGCGCGTACTTCTACCGCAAGGGCTACAACCCGGCCGCGGTGATCGCGACCGTCGTCGGCGCCGTGGTAGCGATGATCCCTGTGCTGTTCAACGATGCGCCCGGCATGGGAACCGCCGCCCAGTACAGCTGGTTCATCGGCTGCGGTCTCGGTTTCGTCGTCTACCACCTGCTCGCGACCCGCACCCGCCTCGCAGTCCGTCTCCCCGACCGGGTCGCACAGGAAGCAGTCTGATCCTCCATGTTCATCAAGGTCGTCAACCCGAACACCACGTGGTCGATGACCGCCACGATGGGCCCACCCTCGATCGAGAGCCACTACGACGAGGCGCTCGCCGTGCCGGGCATCCTCACCGAGATCGAGAAGGGTGAACGCGACGGCGTCGACGGCTACGTCATCGCGTGTTTCGGCGATCCCGGGCTGGACGCGGCGCGCGAGCTCGCCGGCGGGCCCGTCGTCGGCATCGCCGAGGCCGCCATGCACACCGCCGCGGTCCTGGGGCGCGGATTCTCCGTCGTCACGACGCTGGCCCGCACGACCGGACGCGCGTGGGACCTCGCGCACCGCTACGGCATGCGCGACGCGTGCCGGGGCGTGCACGCGTGCGACCTGCCGGTGCTCGCCCTCGACAGCGATCCCGACGCACGCAAGATCGTCACCGAGGCGTGCCTCGACGCCCTGTACGAGGACGGTTCCGACGCCATCGTGCTCGGCTGCGCCGGGATGGCCGACCTGTGCGCGCACATCTCCGCGGAGATCGGAGTGCCGGTGGTGGACGGTGTCGCGGCCGCGACGCTGACCGTGCAGTCGCTGGTCACGATGGGGCTGGCGACCGGCAAGCGAGGAGAGTTCGCGGCTCCCCCACCGAAGCGCTATGCGGGACTGCTCGACGGGTTCACGACGGGCGGGTGAAGCCCCCTACGATCGGGACGTGCCGTCCATCCACCATGCACCGCTGAGGAAGACCGACCCCGAGAGCCTGTACCGGATCATGGCTCTGCGGACCGACGTGTTCGTCTTCGAGCAGGGCATCACCAGCGAACCGGAACTCGACGGCCGCGATCTCGACCCGACCACCGAACTGTTCTGGACGCGGGAGGGCGATGAGGTCCTTGCGACGCTGCGCGTGCTCCACGACGACGGGGACATCGCCCACATCGGCCGTGTCGCCACCGCCCGGCACGCACGCGGGCGCGGCCTCGCCGCGGAGCTGATCGAGGCGGCGCTCGGGACCTGTCCGGGAGTCGTCGACATCTCGGCGCAGGCGTATCTGGAGCACTGGTACGCGCGATTCGGGTTCGTGCGCACCGGAGCGAACTACCTCGAGGCCGGGATCGACCACGTGCCGATGCGCCGCACCCCGTGACCACAGGGCGCCCGTCGGGGTGCGGTCACGGGGTGCGGGCGACGACGCGTATCAGCCGATCTCGAAGTGGACTCCTGTGAGTTTCTCCGACAACTTCCACAGCCGCGTCGAGGTCTCGCGGTCGCGGGCGCGACGCCCCACGCCGGCGACACCGGGCGCTCCGTAGAGCAGGAGACGCGGACCGATGTAGCCGCCCGCGATACCCGGATCGGAGGCGGCGAGCACGACCGATTCGGCCCCCTGGTCCGGGGTGCGCTGCAGGATCGTCTTGCCGAAACCGAACAACCGGTCGAACCACGTCCCCGTGTGACTGCCCACCTCGGTCGCCGCGTAGCCCGGATGGGCCGCGACGGCGCGCAGCGGTGAGCGGACCGCGGCGAGGCGTCGTTCGAGCTCGAGCGCGAACAACAGATTCGCGAGCTTCGACTGTGCGTACGCCGCGGCGCGGTTGTACGGGCGGCGTTCCCAGTTGAGGTCGTCGAGATCGATCCGGCCTATCAGGTGGGCGGCGCTCGACACCGTGACGATGCGGCCGGTGATACGCGGCAACAGCAGTCCGGTCAGGGCGAAGTGTCCGAGATGGTTCGTTCCGATCTGCATCTCGAACCCGTCGGCGGTGCGACCCAGCGGCACCGCCATGACCCCGGCGTTGTTGACCAGGACATCGATCCGGCGATCGGCGAAGGCGTCTGCGAAGGCACGGATCGCCGAGAGGTCGGCGAGATCGAGCGACATCATCTCGGCCCGGGGGCCGATCTCGTCGGCGATGCGCTTGCCCCGGTCGACGTTGCGACCGGCGAGGACGACGGTGGCGCCGGCAGCCCCGAGGGCGCGGGCCGTCGCTTCGCCCACACCGCTGGTGGCCCCCGTCACGACGACGGTGCGGCCGACCAGCGATGTGGTGGCGTCAGGCGCCAATCGAGGATTTGAGCATCGGGAGCATCGCCCACAGCTCGTCCTGCCAGTAACCCCACGAATGGGTACCGACGATCGGGAACGAGAAGTGTGCGGTATCGATACCCAGGGTCAGCAGGCGCACCTGGAAGGCGCGGTTCTGCGTGCGGGCGAGCGCTTCGAGACCCATGGCGTTGGTCGTGTTGAAGCTGCCCACGAGCGAGTTCGGCCGGTCGTACTGGCCGGGCAGACCGCTCGCCGCGGAGACCCACATCGGCAGTCCGCGCATCTGCGGCGCCGCGACGAACGGGTCGTGACGCAGCCACGCCGAGTCCCAGGGCGGTCCCCACATCGCGTCGGCGTTGTATCCGCCGGCGTCGAGCATGGCGAGACGGATGGCCTCGCGCATACCGGGGGCCGAGAGGTTGAGGTAACCCGAGAGGGAGCCGGCGAACTTGAACTGGTCGCGGTGGTAGGCGGCCAGGATCAGCGCCGCGTTACCGCCCATCGACAGGCCGACCACCGCGTTGTTGTTGCGGTCGATGCCGTAGACGTTCGCGAGATGGTCGGGGAGGTTCTGGGTGAGGAAGGACTCCCACTTGTAGGTGTAGGGCTGGCCGTTGAAATTGCTCGGCGCGTACCAGTCGGCGTAGAAGCTCGACTGTCCGCCCACCGGCATGATCACGTTGACGCCGTGATCGGCGAGCCACGCCGCGTTTGTCTCGTGTTCCCAGCCGCTCACATCGTCGGTGGCGCGCAGACCGTCGAGCAGATAGACGGCCTTGTTGCTGCCGTTGTTCGCCCGCCAGATGCGTACCTTGATCGCCCCGACCCCACCCGGGGCGGCGACCATGTCCTCGTGGAAGCGATCGTACGGATCGGCCGCAGCCGTGCCGGCGCCGAGCCCACTGAACGCGAGCGCCAGCGGAAGGACCAGTGCCGCCACCAGCAGCCGCACGAGAGCGCGTCCCCCCCGCCGACGTGTTCCGGTTTTCGCCGACATCGTCACAACATGCTCCCCTTGCACTCCAGTAACATTCTTCACTTCCGTCCCAGGGTATCGACGGTGCAGAAACCTTAAGCAGGCTTGCACACAATCGTTATCGTGGAAAGTCCGGCAGCGTTATCGTCGGGCCTTCGGCGCTCGCATTCCGGGCGCACCGCTAACCTCACGACCCGTGCCCGAAGCTCCCCTCCCCGTTCGCGACGGCCTGAACCCCACCCGCCTGCGACTGCCGGAAAATCCCAGCTGGGAGACCATAGCGGAGTTCCTGCTCACACGCTTCCCGAACGATGCGGCGCGCATCGCGGAGAAGATCGAATCCGGCGAAGTGGTCGTACAGGACGGCACAGCGGTCACATTTTCGACCCCGTACGTCCCACGCGAATTCGTGTATCTCTACCGTGACCCGCCCGCCGAACCGCGCGTCCCCTTCGAGATCGACGTCCTCCACCGTGACGAGAACCTACTCGTCGTGGACAAGCCGCACTTCCTGGCGACCACCCCGCGTGGTTCCTGGGTGACGGAGACCGCCGTGGTCCGGTTGCGCAAGGATCTGGACCTGCCCGAACTGTCCCCCGTTCATCGGCTCGATCGGCTCACGGCGGGCGTCCTGGTGTTCACCGTCCGGCGCGAGGCGCGACGCGCGTACCAGATGCTGTTCGACCGGCGTCTCGTCGAGAAGGAGTACGAGGCGATCGCCCCGGCCGCGCCGCGCCTCGACTTCCCTCGCGAGGTCCGCAGCCGTATCGTCAAGGAGCGCGGCGTGCTGCAGGCCCGCGAGGTCGACGGTCCCGTCAACGCCGTGACCTCGATCGAATTGGTGGACACGGCCGACGACCGTGCGCGTTACCGTCTGCGTCCCGAGACCGGCCGGACGCATCAACTCCGGGTACACATGAACTCGCTCGGAATCCCCATTCTCGGCGACAACCTCTATCCGGAGGTGTACGAGCTCGAGCCACAGGATTATTCGAATCCGCTGCAGCTTCTGGCCAGATCCTTGTCGTTCCACGATCCGATCACAGGTCGGCCGACCCGCTTCGTAAGCCGACGAAACCTGGCAGCATGGAGTAACAGCACACCAGGACCCCGCTGACCGGCGAGTTCTCGTCTTGGAGGTTTCCATGGAAATCGGCAGCATCTCGCGTACCTATGACGGGCGGGTGGCCCTGCGGTTCGAACGCTCGTTCCCCCACCCGCCGGAGAAGGTGTGGCGGGTCCTGACCGATCCGCAACATCTCCGCGCCTGGTTCCCTGCCGACGTCGAGTTCGCGCTCACACCCGGCGCCACACTCGAATTCCGCTCGACGCAGGAACAGACCCGCCGTTTCGGCCTACCCGAAGGGCACACCAGCATGGGCAGTGTCCTCACGGTGCGGCCCGCACGGATCCTGGAATACCTCTGGGACACCGACGTTCTGCACTGGGAACTCACTCCGGACGGCTCCGGCGGGTGCTGGCTCACCCTCACCCACACCACCGACGACGAGGAGGACGCCCTCGCACACGGCGCCGCCTGGCACGCCGGGTTCGAGGTGGTCGAGGCCCAATTGGAGGAACGCCCGGTCGACTGGTCGATCTGGGACCGCGCAGCCGAACTGAGCACGCACTACCAGGGCAGCTCGGGCTGATCGCCCGGCTCGGGACTCGGGCCGATCACCCGGGTGGAATATCCGCCTAGCGGCGCGCCCCACGTCGCGCGGGAGCCGAACCGATGCCGTCGAGGTCGCGCTCCCGCGCGGTCGTGCGCGCCACGATGCGCGCACCCCAGGCACCGATCGCGTCCCAGTCCCGGAAGTCACCGGAAGGGGCGCCGACCATCCTGACGACCATCCGTTCGCCGGTGCCGAGCACCGCCGGATCCAGCTTCCCCGGGAAGGTGCGATGTTCGACGGCCTCGATGCGTTCGGCGACGGCGCACGCGTCGTAGCACGTGTTCACCGACCTCCCGCCCGAGGCGACGGGACCCGACGAGAACAGGTAGACGTCGCGTTCGCGCAGTTCGGCCGCGTGCCGGTCGGAGAACTCCCGCGCGCTGCGCAGCCAGCGACTGCGGTAGACGGCGCTGCCGAGCATCACGACGTCGTACGCGTCGACCTCGTCGACGTGCTCGGGCGCGTTCACGTCGACCTGCGCGCCGTGGTGGCGCATCGACGCGGCCAGCGCAGTCGCGATCTCCGCGGTCGAACCGTGCCGACTGGCCACCGAAACAAGAACCTTCATCACTACCTCCGGACCCGCGTCGAACCATGATCGCCCCGAAACCGGGCCTTGACCAGGGCCGAAGTGCTCTTTGCCCGGTATCGGCAGATCACAGTCGGACGAATCCCCTCATATCGGACCGCGTGGCAAGGTGGAGGCAACGCGCACCGAGAGGAGCAGATGGATGCCCAGCACATCGTCGGCGACCGTCGCGGAGGAGGCGGAACGCAAGTACTCCGCCACCGGCGACCGGCCGCTTCCGGACCTGACGGGACTGCCGTCCGTCGATGCGATCGACGTCGACCGGTTCGAATTGTCGGCCCAGTACTACGACACCGCCGACCTGTGCCTGCTGCGCTCGAAGATCACGCTCCGCAGGCGCGAGGGCGGCGACGACGCGGGATGGCATCTCAAACTGCCCTCCGGTGTCGACACCCGCACCGAACTGCACTTCCCCCTCGGCGACGACTCGGCCGAGGACGTTC
Source organism: Rhodococcus sp. DMU2021 (assembly GCF_019641445.1). Classification (NCBI taxonomy): domain Bacteria; kingdom Bacillati; phylum Actinomycetota; class Actinomycetes; order Mycobacteriales; family Nocardiaceae; genus Rhodococcus; species Rhodococcus sp. DMU2021. Next base: position 160,305 of record NZ_JAIFKB010000008.1, on the reverse strand, counting down.
CCGCAGACCTCGGATCCCTGTTGCGCGGCATCCGCCGTGGCGCCCCGTTGAGCCTGGCCGCTCTGCTCGTGACCCGACGACATCGGCACCGGCTCCGGTCGTCCGACGGCGGCTTCGTCGCGGAGGTGGTGGTCGACGACGTCGACGCCGTGCGCAGCGCCGACGGATCCGAGATCCGCTGGAAGGAGATCGAGGTCGAGTGGAATTCCACCCTCGGCGACGAGACGATCGGCCGATTCCTCACAGCACTCAAGGAACGCTTCGCGGCCGTCGGGATCACCCGTTCGGAGAGCCCGTCGAAGCTCCACCGCGTGCTCGGCGACCTGCTCCCCGCCCGCCCGCCGATCGCGAAGGGCCTGATCCCGGTACGCGACTATCTCTCGAGCGAACTGCACACCCTGGGGTTGTCCGACATCGCCGTCCGCCGCGACGCACGCGACGCGGTGCACAGCATGCGCAAGGCCGCGCGGCGTCTGCGCAGCGCACTGCAGACCTATTCCGACGAGATCGTCGTGGATCCCGATCTCGTCGACGAACTCCGTTGGCTCGGAAGACGTCTCAGCCCGTCACGTGATCTCGAGGTCCAATGGGAACGGCTCACGGATCGCGTAGCCGACATCCCGGTCGAATCGCACCGGGAAGCGACGAGAGCCCGTATCGACGAGTACTTCTCGGCACGGTCGGAGGCCGCCCGCCTCGAAGCAGTCGACACACTGGACTCGGACCGGTACGTCGGGCTGCTCACCCGCCTCGACGCGGCGATCACCGACATAGCGCCCGCCACAGAAGCGGCGGGGGCACGGCCGAAAGTGGCACGGAAGGAACTGTTGCGCGCGGTCGCAGCGCTGTCGAAAAAGGTCTCGCGCCGCGTCGACAGGGTCGGCGACGCCGAGAACCCGGCGGAGCGCGACGCGCTGATGCACCGGGCACGCAAGGGCGCCAAACGGATGCGGTATGCCATCGAGGTGATCGCGCCGCTGCATCCGAAGCGTTCCGGGCGGATCCTCGACCGGTTCGACGACTTCCAGGATCTGCTCGGTGAATTCCAGGACTCCGTCGTGGCGCGGGAACACCTCCTGGACATGCTCTCCGAGCAGGGCCACACCGCCGAGACCAGTTTCGGGCTCGGGATCCTGTTCCGGATCGAGACCGAGATCGGCGACGCGCAGGCCGCACATCTGGACAGCGGATGGCGGAAGGCATACCGCGCCGCTCGCCGATTGTGGACCTGATCGAGGCCGGAAGGCTCTGGTCGGGGCCTCCCCGATCGGGGATCATGAAGATCGTCGACACCGGGTCACGGCCGCGTCGTGGCGGTAACGTGGCCTCGGTCCGACCTGCGCGCGGGAAGCCGCGCGTCGCAACGAGAAGGAGACATCCATGAGCACACCGAGCACCCGCAAGGCAGTCGTCGCAGGCGTCGACGGCTCCGAAACGGCTGTAGCGGCAGCGCGGTGGGCCGGTGCCGTCGCGTCGCGCATCGGAGCACCCCTCCACCTCGTGCACTCGATGCCCCCGGAGGGCATCTTCTACAGCGAGGCCGCAGTGCTCGTGCAGTCGCAGATGATCCAGCAGCTCGAGGAGGACGGCAAGAAGCTCCTCGCCGACGCCGCCGAGCGAGTCCGCGCAGATCACCCCGAGCTCGAGATCAGCAGCTTCATCGGTCCCGGTCCCGCAGCCAAGTCGCTGCTCGAGGCCGCCGAGGACGCACGCCTGGTCGTCATGGGCGCCACCGGCGCGGGTGCGCTGGAGAACTTCCTCCTCGGCTCCACCGTTCTGCGCGTCGCGAACCATGCGCCCTGCCCGGTGGTCGTGTGGCGCGGCAACACCGATTCTCCGCTGCCCGATTCCCGGCCGATCGTCGTCGGTGTGGACGGTAGCGAATTGTCCTCTGCCGCAGTCACTCACGCGTTCTATCTCGCGTCGGCCCTCGGGGTTCCGCTGCGGGCAGTGCACTCCTGGCTCGGTGACGCCGCACTCGGTGTCGGCGCCACGGCCGCGCTGGTCGATTGGGATGCCGTGGAGACCTCGGAGACCGCGGTTCTCGCCGAGACGCTGGCCGGCTGGAGTGATCGCCACCCCGAGGTCACCGTCGAGCGTGTGATCGATCGGGGCCCGGCCTCGAAGGTCCTGCTCGCGCACCTCGACGACGCCCAACTCGTCGCAGTCGGAAGCCACGGACGTGGCCAGTTCCGCGCCGCCCTGCTCGGATCCACGAGCCAGAACCTGCTGCACAAGGCTCCGTGCTCGGTGCTCATCGCCCGCAAGGTCTAGAACCGATCGTTCCGGTTCGACGGGGATCGCTTCGACGAAGCGATCCCCGTTCACTGTTCTCGGGGCGCGATCACCAGGGCGCTGGACCGAGCATGCTCTCCAGTCGCGCCGCGTCGACGGTCTCGACACCCGTATCGATCGCCGCTGCCTCCGGCCACGGATCCCGCCGGCGGAGTTGCTGTTCGAGCACGGCAGGGGTCGCATCGGAGGCATCGTCGCCGCGCTCGGCTCGGGATGCCATCCGTTGCAACAGGATTCCCTTGTCTGCACGGCACTCGATCTCGATCACATCCACGGAAGCACCGTCCGCGACCTTGCGGGCCGCGTCGCGCTGCCCGGACGACAACCAGGTCGCGTCCAGCACGACGGATCGTCCCCGGGCCAGAGCGGTCTCGGCACGGCGCAGCAGTTCGCGGTAGGTCGCCTCCGAATGCGTCGGTGCGTACAGACCGGCATCCGTACCGTCGCCGGTGCGGTCGGTGGGTTGCAGACCCGCCAACTCCTTGCGGACGATGTCGCTGCGCACTACGTCCGCTCCGAGATACGCACCGACCGTGCGCGACAGTGTCGTCTTGCCGGTCGCGGAGACACCACCGACGAGCACCATGCGCACGCGCCCCCGGTCGAGATGTCCCTCGAGCAACTCGACGAAACCGGTCGCCGTTTCCCGCGCCGCTGCATCACCCTGCTCGTAGCGTAGGGCGGTCACCTTCGCGCGCACCAACGCTCGATAGGCGATGTAGTGGTGCACGAGAGAGGAGGGCGGATGATCGCCCGAGACCTCACCATATTGCTCGAGCAACCGCCGTGCTGCGGGTTCGGCACCGAGACGTTCGAGATCCATTGCGAGGAAGGCGAGATCGAGTACTGCGTCGCCGTAGCGTAACTCGTCGTCGAACTCGAGGCAGTCGATGATGCGCGGACCGTCGTCGAGACAGAAGATGTCGTCGGCGAGCAGGTCGCCGTGTCCGTCCACGGCCCGGCCCGCCGCGATGCGTTCGTCGAACAGCACCGCCCGGCCGGCGAGGTAACGGTGCACGGACTCCCGGATCCGCGTCAACGCCCCGGCACGATCCGCCCCTACCTCCAGCCGGCCGAGATGGTCGAGACTGAGATCCCACAGCTCGGCGACGAAATCCGCGGAGGCACACCGGTCGATCTCGGGACCGTGCGGCGAGGAGGCGTGCAGTGCGGCGACCTGCTGTGCCACCTCGTCGATCACCACCGACACGTCCTCACCTCGGCGGACCGCGGCGGCCAGGCGCCGGTCGTCGGGCAGCCGCACCATTTCGACGAGGTGCTCGCACAACTGTCCGTCCGGGCCGTGGACGTCCGCGACGCCCAGATAGACGTCCGGTGCGAGACGCCGGTTGAGCTCCACCTCCCGGTGGCAGATCCGTTCACGGGCCTCACGCGTGCGGTTGTCGAGGAAGCCCAGGTCGAGCGGCTTCTTCAGTTTGTGCACGCGCTCGCCGACGAAGAAGACCACCGACGAATGCGTCTCCCTCACCCCCGCGTAGCCGACACCCTCCGGTCCGGCACCTGTGGTCACTGCGCCCTCCCTGTCGTCGGCGGCTCCCACCGAGTCCTCTCGTCCACCATATTGTCGTTCAGACACTCCCCCGGTGCATCTGCACAGCGCCCACCGGTGCATCCGCACAGTGTGTGTTCTCCTCCGGATCGCCCGAACGAACCGGCCGCGACAGGTAGCTTTCACACCGAGGTGACTTCTGGACGGGGTGAGATGAGAAACGATCAACCGAGCCGGGTACGAGGAGACGACACCGTGCGGGCGGACGACGGACCCACGGTGGCGGTCCTCGCGTACACGACGACTCTCGAACGAACGATGATCGAGGATTGGCTGCGCTCGGACGAGCTTCCCGCCGAGTACCGCACGCCGACCCGCCCCGAGTCGCTCGACCTCGACTCACGGGTGCTCACCGAGGAGCTCGTGACCCGCACCGACGATCCGCTGATCCTGCCCTTGCGGATCGTGTGGCTCCCGGCGGAGCGCGACGGTGCGCGGCGTATCCGGTTTGCCGACGTCCTTGCCCTCACGAACCCACGCAATCCGAATCTGCTGCTGCAGAAATGGCTCGTGCGCAAGGGTGCCGACCGCTACCGGATCGTCGTCGCGAAACCGGCCCGCCTGTCCGAACTGCGGGACGCGCTCAGGGCGGAGGGCGGTGACGGTGACGACGGGGCACTCGCGCGGTACGTGACCCGTCGCGCCGTCGTCGCGCTCGAACGCGCGGAGCGAGCGGTGATCGGCGACCGCTACAAGGTCCCGCGGCTCGTCGCCGCCCAGATCATGGACTCGCCGATCTTCCGGCGCCGTCTCGACGAGATCGCCGCCGAGCACGGCCTCTCGCGCGCCGAGGTCGAGTCGCGGGCGCGCAGTTCCCTCGACGAACTCGTGGCCGTGCAGTCACGATTGGTCACCGACCTGTTCACGCAGGCGATGCGGCCGTTGCACGCGTCGGCATGGACCGTGCACGCCGACGAGGCCGGTCTGCGCGCACTGCGCGAGTCCAACCGCCGGTACGCCCTGGTCTTCCTCCCCTCGCACCGGTCCTACGCCGATGCCTTCGTGCTGGGCGACATCCTGGCGGCGAACGATTTTCCCGGCAACCACATCATGGGCGGGGCCAACCTCACCTTCTGGCCGATCGGTCCCGTCGCCCGCCGCACCGGCACGGTGTTCATCCGGCGCAGCTTCGCAGACGACGACGTCTACAAGGCCGCGCTCGAGGAGTACTTCGCGTTCCTGCTGAGCAAGCGGTTCAACCTCGAGTGGTACTTCGAGGGCGGCCGGACCCGCACCGGCAAGCTCCGGGCCCCGCGCTACGGATTGCTCAGCTACGTCGCCAACGCGATCCGCGGCGGACGCGTCGAGGACGCGATGCTGGTGCCGGTCTCGATCACCTACGAGGGACTCGCCGAGGTCGCGGCGGTCGCCGCCGAACAGACCGGCGCGACGAAGAAAACCGAAGGCCTGGGATGGCTGGTGCGCTACGCCCGCAATCAGCGCAAGCGGGCCGGGAACGTGTACGTGCGGTTCGGCGATCCCGTGTCGATGCGCGAACTGCTGGTCGCCGGTGGGGATCCGGACCTGACCGCACCGGCGCCGGCAGCCGACCCGTCCGCGGCGCCGACGGATTCCGAGGAGATACGGGTGCTGCGCCGCAAGGCGCTGCAGAAGGTCGCCTTCGAAGTCGCGGTCGGCATCAACTGCAACACTCCGGTGACGGTGAACTGCCTGGTCACCCTGGCCCTGCTCGGTGTGCGCGACCGCTCGCTGACGCTCGAGGAGGTGCGGGCCGTGATCGCACCTGTCCGCCGTTATCTCGATCGCCGCGGTGTCCCGCAGGGCGGGCTCCACATCCTCGACGTCGAAGGTGGGCTCGAGGACGTGCTCTCGTCGCTCACCCACGCGGGGGTGGTCACCACCTACGCCGGCGGGGAGGAACCGGTCTACTCGATCCAGCCGGGTCAGCATCTCGTCGCGGCGTTCTACCGCAACAGCGGCGTGCACTGGTTCGTCAACCGGTCGATCATGGAGCTGGCCATCCTCTACGCGCACGCCAATCTCGGTGACGATCCTGTCCGGGTGGCGTGGGAGGAGGCGAAGAACCTGCGCGACCTGCTGAAGTTCGAGTTCTTCTTCCCCGACCGAGACACCTACGAGACCCAGATGCGCGACGAGCTCGCCTTGCTCGTCCCGTCCTGGGGCGACACGCTGCCGACGAAGGACGAAGCGCTGACCGGTCTCGTCGAGACCGGCTTCTTCATGTCGCACCGCACGCTGCGGTCGTTCTTCGACGCGCAGCTCGTCGTCGCCGAGCGCCTCGCCGTCCGGGATCCGGAGCTCGAGGTCGACCGCGCCGCCTTCCTGTCGGAGTGTGTGGCGGTGGGCCGGCAGATGCTGCTGCAGCGCCGCCTGTACGGGCCGGAATCGGTGTCGTCGGAGTTGTTCGCGTCCGCGCTCGACCTGGCGCGCAATCGAGGATTGCTCGACCACGACGAGGACCCCGAGACCGTCCGCGAGCGCAGGAAGGCATTCGCAGCGGAGCTGTCCGAGTTGGCCCAGCGGGTCGCGCTGGCCGAGTCGCTCGACGTGTCGAACAGAAAGGTGGAACGGTGAACCTCGAGCAGGCCCTCGAACGGGTGCGTACGGGTCCGCAGGGACCCGAGGTGGCGGCCTTCTTCGATTTCGACGGCACCATCGTGCACGGCTTCTCCGGTGTCCACTTCTTCCGCGACCGGGTGCTCGCCGGGAAGGTCTCCGCATCCGAACTGGCCGCGACGATGATCAACGGGATCCGCGGGACGGAGACCGAGGAGGACTTCGAACGCTTCGTCGCGATCGCCTTCAAGGCGTGGCGCGGTCACACCGAGGACGAGCTCTACGAGATCGGCCGCCGGCTGTTCATGACGACGATCGCCGGACACCTCTATCCGGAGGCGTGGCAACTCATCGGCGCGCACCAGAACGCGGGCCACACGGTGGTGATCGCCTCGTCGGCGTCCCGCTACCAGATCCAGGCCGCCGGGGACGCGCTGGGCGTCGAGCACATTCTGTTCACCCCACTCGAGGTCGAGAACGGTGTGCTCACCGGACGGGTCGACGGGAAATCGTTGTGGCGCAGCGGCAAAGCGGAGGCGGCACGCAATTTCGTCGAGACACACGGCATCGACGCCGAGGCCAGCTACACCTATTCCAACGGTGGTGAGGACGTGGAGTTCCTGGCCGTCGCCGGCAACCCCACGGCCACGAACCCCGATCGCACTCTCACCCGATTCGCCATCGAACGCGACTGGCCGATCATGCGGTTCCGGCCGCGCGGTACGCCGGGCGCCCGCGAACTCGTCCGCACCGCCGCCGCCTACGGCGGGATGTTCGGCTCGGTGTGGACGGGTCTCGGTCTCGGTCTGATCAACCGCAGCCGCAAGACCGCGCTGGACTCGATCATCAGCATCGGCACCGAGGTCTCCCTGGCCCTCGCCGGAGTGAACGTACGCATCGTCGGGGAAGCGAATGCGTGGGCCGCCCGGCCGGCGGTGTTCATCTTCAACCACCAGAGTCAGCTCGACCCGGTGGTGCTGGCCAAGGTCCTGAGGCAGGACTTCACGGGCGTGACGAAGAAGGAGATGGCCAACGACCCGTTGTTCGGGCCGCTTCTGCGGTTCGTCGGCGCCACCTTTGTCGACCGCACGAACACCGAGCGGGCGGTTGCGGCGCTCGGACCCGTCGTCGACACCCTCCGCGAGGGGACGTCGATCGTCATCGCCCCCGAGGGCACACGCTCGCTGACCCCGGCGATCGGCAGGTTCAAGAAGGGCGCCTTCCACATCGCGATGCAGGCCGGTGTCCCGATCGTGCCGGTCGTGATCCGCAACGCCGGCGAGATCCTGTGGAAGCACTCGACCCTGCTGCGGTCGGGCACCGTCGATGTGGCGGTGCTCGAACCGATCGACGTGAGCGGCTGGTCGCGGGAGAACTTCGGTGAGCACATCGCCGAAGTCGAGGACCTCTACCGCCGCACGCTGTCGAGTTGGCCCACCGACTAGATGACGAACGAGACCGTGACACCCGAGGAGCCGGACGACGGAGCCGACGAGAGCCCGCACGGTGAGAGCGGGCCGCTCACCCCGAAGCGACGCCGGTATCTCAAGTGGATCGTCGGTGCTCTGCTCGTCGTGGTGCTCACCGTCGAGATCGTGCTCGTGTGGCCGGAACTGTCCGACAGCGTCCGCGGCCTCGGGCATCTTCACTGGGGTTGGGTCGCGGCAGCGGTGTTCGCCTCGATGGCGGAGATGTCGACCTTCGCACGGGTGCAGCGGGCGCTACTGTCCGCGGCGGGTGTGAAGGTCTCGCAATGGCAATCGCTTTCGGTGGCCCTCGCGGCGAACTCCATGAGCGTGACCCTGCCGGGCGGACCGGTGGTCGGGACGACCTTCACCTACCGACAGATGCGGCGCTGGGGCGCACCCCCGGTGGTGGCGACCTGGCAGCTGGTCATGGCCGGGCTCCTCCAGGCCGCCGGACTCGCACTGCTCGGCATCGTCGGCGCTCTGCTCGTCGGCGCCAGCAACAACCCGTTCTCGCTGATCTTCTCGCTCGGCGGTCTGCTGCTGCTGGTCGTGCTCATCCAGTACGCGGCCGGCAATCCTGGTTCGTTCGAATCGATCGGCCTGATCGCCCTGCGGAGCCTGAACCGGTTGCGGAAGAAGCCGGAGCAGGCGGGTGCGCGAGCGTGGCGGAAGATCGTCGGCCAGCTGAGCGCGGTGCAACTCGATCGTCCTCATGCGGCCCGCGCGTTCGGCTGGTCGCTGAGCAACTGGGTATGCGACGGTGCTTGCCTGGCGTTCGCCGCATACGCGGTCGGTGGCGCGCCGAGCCTGGCCGGTATCGCGGTCGCCTACGCGGCCGGAACCGCCACCAGCCGTGCCATCCCGCTGCTCCCCGCCGGTCTGGGTGTCATGGACGCCGTGCTCGTGCCGGCGCTCACCGCCTCCGGCATGACCGGCGCGCAGGCCCTGTCGGCGGTGGTCGTCTACCGGTTGATCAGTTTCGTGCTCGTCGCCGCGGTCGGCTGGATCGTCTTCGCATTCCGCTACCGGAACGTCGGCGAGGAGGGGGACGAGGACGAAACTCCCCCGGACCTGCGGCTCTGGGACGACGGCTGAAGGCGCCGACCCGAAAAGATCGCCCGCGCGCCGGTCGGGGCGCTAGCGTTGTCCTCCATCCGGATGAATGGAGGGACGAGGTCCGTGGCACAGCACGAGGTCACACGTAAACGGGAAGTCTGGTCGGGCCGGTCGGTGTTCATCATGGCCGCAATCGGCTCGGCGGTCGGACTCGGCAACATCTGGCGCTTCCCGTACATCGCTTACGAGAACGGTGGTGGCGCATTCCTGATCCCGTATCTGGTCGCGCTGCTGACCGCGGGTATCCCCCTTCTCCTGGTCGACTACGCGATCGGGCACAAGTTCCGCGGATCGCCGCCGCTGGCCTTCCGCAGACTGCGCCGCGGCGCCGAATTCATCGGCTGGTGGCAGGTGCTGGTGTGCTTCGTCATCGGCGTGTACTACGCGGTGATCGTGGCCTGGGCCGCGCGGTACACCTTCTTCTCGATCACCGAGGCCTGGGGCGACGACCCCGAAGGCTTCTTCATGAGTTCGTTCCTGAACCAGGACACCGATGCGACCTTCGGCCTGAGCTTCGTGCCGGGCGTCGCGTGGACGCTGCTGCTGGTCTGGATCGCGACGCTCGCGGTGCTCGCTCTCGGCGTCCAGCGCGGTATCGGCAACGCCAATCGGTTCTTCGTGCCGTTGCTGGTCCTGCTGTTCGGTGCGCTCGTCGTCCGGTCGCTGACCCTCGACGGCGCGACCGCCGGTCTCGATGCGTTCTTCACCCCGAACTGGTCGGCGCTGACCGACACCGGGGTGTGGATCGCGGCGTACGCGCAGATCTTCTTCTCGCTGTCCGTCGCCTTCGGCATCATGGTGACCTACGCGTCGTACCTGAAGCGCAAGACGAACCTCACCGGTTCGGGTCTCGTGGTCGGGTTCTCGAACTCGAGCTTCGAGGTGCTCGCCGGCATCGGCGTCTTCTCCGCTCTCGGCTTCATGGCCCAGGCGCAGGGTGTCGAGGTCGGTGAGGTGGTCGCGGGCGGTATCGGCCTCGCCTTCATCGCTTTCCCCACGATCGTCTCGGAGATGCCCGGCGGCCCGCTCTTCGGTGTGCTGTTCTTCGGTTCGCTGGTCTTCGCCGGGTTCACGTCGATGATCAGCATCATCCAGGTGACCGTCTCGGCCTTCCAGGACAAGACGGGCCTCGGCCGGGTGCCGGCGGTACTCGCCATCGGTGGTGTGTCGGCAATCGTGTCGCTGCTGCTCTTCCCCACCACCACCGGCCTGAACACTCTCGACGTGGTGGACCGCTTCGCGAACCAGTTCGGCATCGTGGGTGTCGCCTTCGTGGCGCTCGTGGTGGTCGCGTGGATCTATCGTCGTCTGCCCGAACTCCGCGACCACCTCAACTCGGTGTCGTCGTTCAAGGTCGGCACGGGCTGGATGGTGTTCACGGGCATCATCACCCCGCTCGTCCTCGGCTACATGCTGTTCAGCGAGATCCGCGACCGTGTCCGCGACGGCTACGGCGGTCTTCCCGACAGCCTGGTCACGGCCTTCGGCTGGAGCGTGCAGGCCGGCGTGATCATCCTCGCCGTCCTCCTGACGTTCATCCCCTGGCGCAGGGGAATCGACGAGGAATACGAGCTGGACGAGAACCGTCCGCCCGCATCCGCCCAGGCGCCTGCTTCGTCCGGTGCTCCCTTACCCGGACCCGACTCGTCCACAGGAGGTACCCGATGAGCACAGCGGCCGTCGCCATGATGATTCTCGCCCTCGTCACGCTGTGGGGCGGTCTCCTGCTGAGCATCCTGCATCTGCGTAAGCATCCGGACGATCCGGACTGATCATCCGCACCACCGACTCACATGGGTGTCGGTTCGGTAACACCACGGGGCGGCGCTCTGGCCGGAGCGCCGCCCTTGTGGTCTCCTGGAGCGGTCATACTCTAAACCTCTAGTTTAGAGTTAGGTAAAGCCCGTCCGGGTGTCACGACCCACAGGAGGAGAACCCCATATGAGCCGCAGACACCGCAATCGGATGCGTCGCATCTCGGCCGCCGCAGCCCTGACCGTCGCCGCAGGTCTGGCGCTTCCCACCATCGCCGGCGCCGAACCCGCACCCACGGACCCGGCAGCACCGGCGGAAGCGCCCGCCACGAGCCCGCTCGTGAGCTCGCTCGAGGCTCTCCGCGCGCTGCCCGGCGTCGATCCCACGACTCTCGCTGCCGCCGAAGCGATCGCGAACGCACGCGGAAGCGCTGTCGACGCGGCCGAAGCGACACCGCTCGGCGCCTACGAGGACGGCATGGAGTTCCTGCGTCGCCTCGGCGTCGAACCGTTCCTCTACCCCACCGGCGCACCGTTCTGCACGGCCGACGGCGACCTGCCGCTGGGCACCGTGCCCGCCGTTGCGGGTGCTCTGCCCGGGCCATGGCCGAACCGCAGCCTGTCGCCGCTGCCGGGCACCCTGAACGTCGTCTCGCCCGGTGAGACGCTCTTCGCGTTCGTCCCCGTCGGCCTCGAGGAGGACGCCGACACCTCGGGCATCCAGCTCGCGTGGTTCAACGTCAACACCTTCCAGGGTGGCTTCGTCCCGATGGGCACGCCGGAGGAGACCGCGGCGGGAGCCATTCCGGCCGGCCTTCCCGTCCAGGCCCGCGGCATCGTCGAGCAGGCCATCACGACCTTCATCGCCGACACCCTGCCGCTGGGTGGCGTGCGGGTCGCGCCGGTCGAGACGGGGTCGGGCACCGTACTCTCGGCCGTCTTCGGCAACGTGCGCAACGGCGACACGCAGTGCTTCTTCCTGCCCACGATCGGCATCGTGGACGTGCCGGCCTGATCGAACCAGAGCTCCCGAGCGGAGCCCAGAACTGCAGCGGGTGGGCGTCAGCACGCCCGCTGCAGTCGGTTCAGCCGGTCGAACACGAGCGTGACGGCGGTGTCCATGTGCGCGAGCACATCGTCGACCGACTGCCGGCCCGCCACCCAGGCGACCAGCGCCGACATCCACACGTCGGCGATGATCCGCACGGCGTTGAGCACCTCTTCGGTGACGATGTCGATGCCTGCCGCCTGCGCGAACAGTCGGGTGAGCACCTCACCGAGACGGTCGAGTTCGGGCGCCGAGGACGCGTCGGCGAACATCGCCGCCCGGATGAGCGCGTCGTAGCGCAGCGGATTCTCGGACAGACGCGGCATCACTCCGCGCAGGACGCCCATCAGGCGCTCGGCGGCACCGTCGCCAGGGATCTCCACGGTGGTCACGGCTTCGGCGGCGGTCTCGAATTCGAGTACGAGCGCCACGACGAGCAGGTGGTTCTTCGAGGGGAAGTAGCGGTAGACCGTGCCGAGAGCGACACCGGATCGGTCTGCGACCGCCCGCATCTGCACGGCGTCGTATCCACCCTCGGAGGCGAGCTCCTCGGCGGAGGCGATGATCCGCATGTACCGCGCCCGCTGTGCCGGTCGCAGGCCCGCACCGGGCGACCGGGTGGACCCGAGGGCCGGCCGCGAGGTCTGCGTCGACGCCGACTCCTCGCCCGCGGTCTCCGTCGTCGACTGCTCCGTCATCACGCCACCTTCCGTTCATGCCCGTTTCGAGGATAGTTCAGCGTGGGACGACTGCCTTTTCGTACGGCCGACCGGCCGCAACCGGACAGGTGTCCGGAAATCTCTTCCCTCCGGATGTAGAACGCGTTACATTTTCTCCGTCACCGTCTGGAGAGGGGCTGTTGTGCGCCACGGAATCACCCTGTTCACGAGCGACCGGGGAATCCGGCCCGAAGTCGCTGCCTCGACCGCGGAGAGTCGCGGTTTCGACAGTTTCTACGTGCCCGAACACACCCACATCCCGATCCGCCGCGAATCCGCGCATCCGGGAACGGGCAACGAGACCCTTCCCGACGACCGTTACATGCGCACCCTCGATCCGTGGGTGGCGCTGGGGCTCGCAGCCGCGGTGACGTCGACGATCAAACTGGGCACCTCCGTCGCACTGCCCCTCGAGCACGACCCCATCACGCTCGCCAAGACCATCGCGAGCCTCGATCACCTCTCCGGCGGCCGGGTGAACTTCGGTGTCGGATTCGGTTGGAACGCAGAAGAACTCGCCGACCACGGCGTACCGCCGAAGAAGAAGCGCACCGCCATGCGCCAGTATCTCGAAGCGATGCAGGCGCTGTGGACCGAGGAAGAAGCCTCCTACGAGGGAGACTTCGTCGCATTCGGGCCGAGCTGGGCGTGGCCGAAACCCGTGCAGCAACCACGGCCCCCGATCTTCCTCGGCGCCGGTTCCACCGACCGCAACTTCGACTGGATCGTCCGCCACGCCGACGGCTGGATCACCACCCCCACGGAGAACAACGTCGTCGACAACGTCGCCCGTCTCCACAAGGCCTGGGCCGACGCCGGTCGTGCCGGAACTCCCGAGATCCTCGCTCTGGCAGGCCGTCACGACGCCGAACAACTGAAGATCTGGGAGGACGCCGGGGTCACCGAGGTGATCTTCGGTCTGCCCGACCGCGCCCAGGACGACGTCGTCGCGTACATCGGCCGACTCGCCTCGAAACTCGACCACTGATCACCGACCCCGAACGGACCCCGATGAGCACCGATCTCCACCCCCTTCCCGCCGGCAGCGTCTCCACCTGGGACCACGAAGCCGACGTCGTCGTCGCCGGTTACGGCATCGCCGGTGTCTCGGCGTCCATCGAGGCCGCCCGCGCGGGTGCCGACGTGCTCGTGCTCGAGCGGACCGGCGGTTGGGGCGGTGCGGCCTCACTGTCGGGCGGCATCGTCTACCTCGGCGGCGGCACCCCGCTGCAGAAGGCCCTCGGATTCGACGACACGCCCGAGAACATGAAGGCGTTCATGCTCGCCGCGCTCGGGCCGGGCGCCGACGAAGCGAAGATCATCGAGTACTGCGAGGGCAGCGTCGAACACTACGAGTGGCTCGTGGACAACGGCGTGGTGTTCAAGGAGAGCTTCTGGGGCGAACCCGGGTGGGAGATCCCCGGTGACGACGGCCTGATGTACTCCGGCGGCGAGAACTCCGCGCCCTTCAACGAGATCGCGACGCCCGCCCCGCGCGGCCACGTCCCGCAGATGACCGACAAGCGGACCGGCGAGAAGGGTGGCGGGTACATGCTCATGCAGCCGCTCTCCCAGGTCGCCGAAAGCCTCGGTTTGCGTGCCGAATACGACGTGCGGGTTCAGCGGTTGATCGTCGACGGCGACGGACGCGTCGTTGGCCTGACGGCCAAGCAGTACGGCAAGGACGTCCACATCCGGGCCCGCCGCGGCGTCGTCCTCGCGACCGGCAGTTTCGCGTACAACCAGGAGATGGTCGAGTCGTACGCGCCGCAGCTCAGCGGTCGCCCGGGTGCGGCGATCGAGGAGCACGACGGCCGTGCGATCCGCATGGCGCAGGCGCTCGGCGCCGATCTCGCGCACATGGACGCCACCGAGGTCGCCTTCTTCGGCGACCCGCAGTTGATGGCCCGCGGCATCCTCGTCAACGGCCGCGGTCAGCGGTACGTCCCCGAGGACACCTATCCGGGCCGTATCGGTCAGCTCACGCTGCTGAAGAACGACAACCAGGCCTATCTGATCATCGACGAACAGGCGTACGAGGAGGGTTGTGCGGCAACGAGTTCGACGCCCTTCTTCCGGTTCCGTCCGAAGTGGGTCGCGGAGACCGTCGCCGAACTCGAATCCGACATGGAACTGCCTGCCGGGACGTTGCAGGCGACCGTCGAGGTCTACAACAGGCACGCGGAGAACGGCAGCGATCCGGTGCTGGGCAAGAAGAGCGAGTGGGTCAAGCCCATCGGCAGCCCGATCGCCGCGCTCGATCTCCGAAACTGCACAGCAGGTTTCACGCTCGGCGGTCTGCGCACCTCGGTGAACTCGGAAGTGCTGCACGTGTCCGGCGATCCGATCCCCGGCCTGTTCGCCGCCGGTCGCTGCACGTCGGGCGTGTGCGCGTGGGGTTATGCGAGCGGCACGTCGCTGGGGGACGGAAGCTTCTTCGGTCGCCGCGCCGGTCTGTCGGCCGCGAAGGGCTGAGACCGAACGGGTGGTTCCCGCGGCCGAGCCACCGGAACCACCCGTCAGGTCAGAACACGCGATCCAGGTCGCGTGAGACGATCCGATCGGCGCCGTACTCGGCGAGTGCCGCGATCGTCATCGACGGATTGCACGCCCCGGTCGATCCCGAGATCTTCGCGCCGTCCACCACATACAGGCCGGGCTGGCCGTGCACGCGACCGGCGTCGTCGCACACCGCCCCGAACGGCGCACCCCCGAGCGGATGGAAGGTGTTGATGTCGACGGCGTTGACGTCGATGACGATCGAGGCCGGTCCCGCGATCCGCCGGATGCGGGCCTCGATCGCGCGGGTGAGTTCCCGGTCGTAGGCCTGATCCCAGTTCAGGACCGCATCGTCGCGGCCGGCGTCGTAGTGCCAGACTCCTCGGCCGTCGACGATCCCCAGACCGATCATCGTGGTCGTTCCCACATCGTCGGGGAACGGCACCGGGCCGGTGACGATCATCAACGGTCCGGCGGGATCGGTGTAGTCGCGCATACCCACACAGGCGGGGCCGCCCTGATGGTCGCCGGGGCTGACGAGCGGACTCGTCACGGCGAACACTCGGTCGCCGTTGTTGCCCCATCCCGTTCCGACGCCGTCGGGAAGATCGGGGACGAACCCCTTCGCCTTCGCCTTCACGAGGAGACGGGTCGTGCCGGCCGATCCGGCACCGAGGAACAGCGACTGTGCGAGGATCCGCTTGCGTTCGAGAACCTTCCCATCCGTGTGGATCCGGTCGACGTGCACGATCCAGGTGCCGTCCGGAGCGCGCTCGATGTCGCCGACCCGATGCAGCGGCTCGACCGTGACGTGTCCCGTGCGTTCAGCTTCGGCGAGATAGGTGACGTCGACCGAGAACTTACCGCCGTTGTTGACTCCGTAGATGACGTCGCCCGTCGTGTAGGACGGTTTCAGTTCCCCGGTCAGCTCCCGTCGCGCGAAGTCCCAGTCGATGCACATCGGCACCCTGAACGTGTCGTAGCCCTCCGAGCCTGCACGGTCCAGGAACTGTCGTGAGGACCGGTACCGATCGTGGTCGAGCAGATCGTCCGGGATGGTCGCGACCTGCAGCATCCGCGCCACCCGCCGGTAGTGGTCGGAGGCCAGCAGGTCGTAGTCGATACGCGAGGACACCGAATCGGAGAATCGCTGCCCGTCGGGCTGCACGGTCATGCCGTGATAGGCCAGCGAACTCCCGCCGACCCCCGCGCCGCACATGACGTCCATGCCGTTCCCCGGAACCCGTTCGATGAGCCCGGTGAACGGTTCGGTCGGGATCGGCGGAGTACCGGTCATCACCGGGGCGGACGACAACCACGACATCCGCCGGTCCGGTTGCAGCATGTGAGGGAACGTCTCGGCATTCGGTCCCGTGGGCCAGCGGATGCCCCGTTCGAGGACCAGGGTCTGCACACCGGCCCGGCCGAGATGCAACGCGGTGATCGCACCGCCGAATCCGCTGCCCACGACGACCGCCCGATGGCGCTCCTCGGTGACCTCGGCGCGTGCGCGTGGGATCGGGGACAACGACAACGCGGCAACGGCCGCACCGCCGACGACGGTTCCCCGCAGGAAGGTACGGCGGGACAGCGCAATATTCACGAAGGGCTCTCCTGGAGCGTGGTCAGACAACCGTGAGCGGGAGTGGGATTCCCCGATCTTCGAAGACGAAGGACGAACCCGTGCTGAAGCGCGTGATGGCGACCTCGTCGCACTCGTTCGCCGGGGATTCGGCACGGAACACCTCGACGACGAGAGCCTCTTCGGTCGCGGAGACCAGGCGGGTGGTGAAGTGCGGGTCCACACCGCGCACCAGAGCGTCGAGCGGACCGAGGTGTTCGGGGTCGATCAAAGTGGGCCAGGACCCGTCGTCGAAGGCGCCACCTCGCCGGTTGATCCGGAGACCCAGCGCGTCGTCGTCGAAACAGATCACCCGATCGACATACCGGTCCGGTGCCAGCATCGGGTGTACGTCGAGCACCGCGGACAGGCCGGCGAACGAGCGCGGCAATCCCAGCGCGGTACGGATGCGCTCGGACGTGATGCCGGCGATACCCGTGAGCTGCTTGCGGGTCAGCTCGATCGCGGACTGCTCGTCGGTTCGCTTGCGCACACTCATGAGGAAGCCCAGAGCGAGCAGGTGATGCTGCAGGCACACCTCCTCGGCGATGCGTACCAGGGCCGACTTCGAGAACTCGTCGAACCGGAGGTCTGCGAGGAGGGGACCCGAATAGTCTTGTCTCCCTTCGCCTTCGCGGTCGATCGGGCTCAGCTCGAGTGCCACGGCCGCGGACCGGCCGAGCGCTTCGGTGTGAGGTGCGACAGCCGGTGGTTCGTACGAGGGGTCGATGGTGACCGTCCACGCGCAGTGCGGGTGCCGATCGGCCGGCGCGCGGGGCGGCCGATGGATCGGCCGCACCCGGGCGTGCGGATTGGTGGCGAGCGCGGTGGCGTCGAAGGTCGGGTCCTCGATGTCGTGGCACATCGCGGTCACGTAGGCGTCGCCGAGGGGCTCGACGTCCATCAGCGCCCCGCAATGGTCGAGCGAGAACTCGCCGTGGTCGCGGTCGTCGACGCGATAGCGGAAGTCCATGAACTGCGGGGGCGCCCCGATATCGAGTTGCATGCCCTTGAAGATGGTGACGACGTCGTCGCCCTCGAACTTCAGGGCACGCTGCATGCGGCGCGTGTACCACGGCGACGACGCCTGCCATTCCTCGATGGCCACCTCCGCCATGCCCTCCCGACCGAACGCCGAGATCAGATGCGCCATCCCCGAACGGTCGATGAGCTGACCGCACAGCAACAGTTCGGGGACGAGCGCGGCGAGGTCGGTGCGGGAGAGCGCGGCGAACGATCCGCCGGTGTCCACGCCGGTCACCACAACGGAACCGGCGACTCGCCGACCCGGTACCAGCCGGGAAGACGCTTCTTCCCCGTCGATCGCTCGATCCGCTTCTGCATGCCGCCGGACAGCGCATCCGCCGTGATCATCTCGAGGAACAGGTGCGAGACGTTGCCGAAGTCGAAGAAGTCGCGCTGCCACGACCACTGGAAGTTGCCGCCGTACCGGAACCAGCTCCCGCCGATGCCGTGCACGGAGTAGTGCTCGCCGTTCTCGCGGGTCGCGTCGGCGATCTGCTTCCAGAACCCGATCACGTCGCCGGAGCGTTCGTCGACGACGAACTGCTGGTAGGGATACTGCCAGCCTTCGAGCCCGTCCATCTCCTGGCCCAATGCGAGGTCGCGGATCTCCTCGCGGCCCACGGCCATGAACTCGTCCTTCGGACCGTAGTTCCAGCCGTAGGTGGCGTCCTCGGTGTACAGGTCGGCCAAAGGCTTCCAGTCGCCTTCGGCCTCGGCGCGTTTGTTGGCGTCGACCCAGCGGGTGATCATCTCGTCGAGCTCGGCACGATCGAACGTGGCCATCCTGTCTCCTGGTCCTCAGTCTTCGACGATGCGAAGGGCTTGGGTGGGGCAGTACTTCACAGCTGCTCGTACGTCGGCGTGCATCTCCTCCGGCACGGGGTCGAGGAGGATCTCCACCTCACCCCGTTTGGCGACCGTGAAGGCGTCCGGGGCTTCCATCGAGCACATCGCGTGTCCTTGACACAGATCGAGATCTGCTTCGATCCTCATCCGAACCTCACTCCTGCGTTGCCGTGCCGGTGCCGGCCGCCGCGCGGGTGCGACGCCGGTACCGCACAGCACACGGCTGTTCGAGCTGGACCACCATCTTCGAGTGATCGTTGCGGTAGGTCTCGGGCGGCTGGGACAGTTCGAACTCGAAGTCGCGCAGCAGAACCGAGAATATCGCCTTCAGCTGCATGAGCGCGAACGCCGCTCCCACACAGCGGTGCCGGCCCGCCCCGAACGGGATCCAGGTCCACCGGTTGACGATGTCCTCCTGGTTGGGGTCGATGTAGCGGCCGGGATCGAAGGCGTCGGGATCCGGGAAGTCCTCCGGGATCCGGTTGGAGATCGCCGGTGTCGCACCCACGAGATCGCCCTCCGAGATCCGGTATCCGGCGACCTCGAAGTCGTCGCGCGCGACCCGAAGAAGCAGGATCAGCGGCGGGTGCAGGCGCAGCGTCTCCTTGAGCACCGCCTCGAGTACCGGGATCTGCCGCAGTGCATGGAAGCTCACGCTCTCGCCGTCGGAGTACAGGACGTCGAGTTCTGCCGTGACCTGCTGCATGCACTCGGGGTTGCGCAGCAGTTCGATGAGCGCCCAGGCCGCCGTGCCGGAGGTGGTGTGGTGGCCGGCGAACATCATCGAGATGAAGATGCCGGTGATCTCGTCGGCACTGAACCGCTCCTTGCCGTCCTCGTCCTTGATCGAGACGAGGACGTCGAGCATGTCGCGGTCCTCCTTGCCCTGCGGCGGGTTCGCGATGCGTCCGTCCATGATCTCCTGCACGAGCTCCACAAGCCCGCGGCGGGCCTCGTCGCGTCGCCGGAAACTCTCGATCGGCGCGTAGGGATCGACGAAGGCCAGTGCGTCGGTGCCCTTCTCGAGGTCGTGGTAGAGGTGGGCGAACCGTCCGTCGAGCTGGTCGCGGAACTTCTTGCCGATCAGGCAGGCCGACGACGTGTAGATGGTCAGCTCGGCGAAGAATTCGAGCAGGTCGATCTCGCCTTCGTCGCCCCACCGGGCGACCATGTCCTGCACTTCGCGGTCGATGGTCGCCGCGTGACCGCGCATCTGTTCGCCGCGCAGCGCCGAATTGTGCAGCATCTCCTTGCGGCGTTCGGGGCTGGCGTCGAAGACGACACCCTCACCGAAGACCGGCTTCATGAACGGATAGGCGGCCTGCTGATCGAGATCCTCGTCCGCGGCACGGAAGAAGAACTCGTTGGCCTCCGCACCGGAGAGGAGTACGACCTTCTTGTCGGCGAGCTGGAAGACCCCGACGTCGCCGCACTCCTCGCGCACCCGGCGCATGAGCGCAATGGGATCGGTGCGCAGTTCCTCGAGGTGGCCGTGTTCGTGTTCGCCGCCGGACACACGCCGGGGCTCGACGAGTGTGGTCATGGATTGTCCTTCCGCAGGGGTGCTTCGGGTTGAACCTCGATGAGCACGATGTGGGCGCCGCGGGGGGCCGAGACGACCGAGAGCGCGGCCGCGGCGATGTCGGATGCGCGAAGGAAGTAGGGGTGTCGGGCGAAACCCCATGTGCCCCAGTCTTCGAGCATCGGTTCGAGCACCTCCGCCGGCGCGGTCATGCCGGCACCGGTCTGCGTCGGTCCGGGGCGCACGACCGACGCGCGGACACCCGTACCCTCGAGTTCCATCCGCATCTCGCGGACGAGCGCTTCGAGGCCGGTCTTGGCGGCGTTGTAGGCACCCATCCAGGGCCGGGGAAGCACGGCACAGTCGGATCCGATCACGACGAAGTCGCCGCGCTTGCGTTCGATCATGCCGGGGAGCACGCGATGGGCCAGGCGTTGGGTGCCCATCAGGTGCACGTTGACCTGGAAGGCGAACCGGTCGGGGTCCATCTCGTGGGGCAGCGCGAAATCCATGTCGCCCGCTCCCGAGACGACGATCTCCGCGGCGCCGAGAGCCTCTTCCGCTGCGGTGACGAACTCGTCGACGGATTCGGTGGACGACACGTCGAGGAAGTGGGCGAAGGCCTCGCCGCCCTCACCGCGGATCTTCTCCGCGATCGCCGCGCACTCCTCCACGCGGCGCGCCCCGAGCGCGACGGGGTGCCCGGCCTCGGCGAGCGCGTAGGCGGTGGCGGTACCGATTCCGGAGGAGGCTCCGGCGACCAGCGCGGGACGGCGTTCGGGATGGGGTTCGAATCTAGGCATGTCGTTCGGTGACCTCTACAGGAAGGGCCGCGAAGCCTCGGACATTGGTGGAATGGACACGTTCGCAGCGGTCCTCGTCGATCTCGTAGTCGGCGACGCGCCGGGCGAACTGTTCGAGCGCGATGTTCGCCTCGAGGCGGGCCAGATGTGCACCGAGGCAGAAATGCACTCCCCCACCGAAACTGGCGATCTTCTGGGAGCTGTCGCGTCCGATGCGGAAGTCGTCGGCGGTGTCGAATACGTCGGAATCGCGGTTGGCGGATCCGATGAGCAGCAGCACCTTGTCGCCGGACCGGATGGTGGCGTCGTGCAGTTCGATATCGGCGACGGCGGTGCGGGCGACGATCTGGCTCGAGGTGTCGTAGCGGAGGGTCTCCTCCACCCACTGCGGTGCGCGAGCCGGATCGCGGAGGACCTGCGCCACCTCGGATTTGTTGTGCGCGCCCCAGTAGAGGGCGTTACCGAGGAGTTTCGTGGTGGTCTCGTTGCCCGCGACCACCATGAGGAACATGAACCCGATGATCTCGTCGTCGGTGAGCCGGTCGCCGTCGATCTCGGCTGCCAGCAACGCCGACGTGAGGTCGGAGGTCTCCTTCTTCCGGCGTTCGGCGAGCATGTCGGCGTAGTAGCCGACGAGGTGCAGCGATGCCTCCATCGCGGCGACCGGCACGTCGAGCACGCCCTCCTCGCGGTGGACGACGAGGTCGGCGAGACGGCGGATCTCGCTGCGGTCGGATTCGGGCACGCCCATGAGTTCGGAGATCACGTCCATGGGCAGCTTGCCTGCGAACTCCGAGATCCAGTCGAATTCCCCTGCTTCTGCAGCGGGTTCGAGATAGCGCAGGGTCAGTTCGAGGATGCGTTCCTCGAGGTCGGCGACGCGCCGCGGAGTGAATCCCTTGGAGACGAGCCGGCGCATGCGCATGTGGCGCGGGTCGTCCATCGCGAGGAAGGACATCACCTTGTGGGCGTTGGGCCCGTAGGCGGACGGATCGAGCGAGACACCGTTCGCACTCGAGAGTCGCGTGTTGTCGCGGAAGGCCGCGACGACGTCGGCGTGACGGGACAGGGCCCAGAACTCGAGGTCGGGGTTGTGGTAGACCGGCGCCTCTTCACGGAGGCGGCGGTAGGTGGGATACGGATCTTCGTGGAAGGCGTAGTCGTACGGGTTGAAGATCACGGGGCCGAGCGTCGGTGGATCGGGCGAAGCGGGCCCTGCGTGCGACGCGGAGCCCGGGGATGCCTGGATCATGGCTCACTCCAATAGAAGTCGGGCGGATGTCTCCAGCCTGTCGGCGAGTTTCTCGTAGGTGCCGTAGCCCATGCCGGCCCGGACCAGCGCGCCGGCGTAGAGCAGTTCGAGTGCTTCGAGTTCGTCGGGATCGGAGTCGGCGCCGAGCGCTGCCGAGATCCGGTGACGGATGTCGAGTCCGATGCGCGCACGCAGGTGTTCGACATCGGGGTCGTGACCGAGCAGTGCACTGGTGACGGCGGCGGCGAGTTCGGGTTCGTCGGCCAGCAACAGCGCGATTCCCCGCAGCACCGCGACCACCCGATCGGCACGGCTCGTGCTCTCGGCGTCGGCCGTGGGAGCGTTGGCCAAGCGACGCCAGAACACCTCGGCGACGAGGTGTTCCTTCGACGAGAAGTAGGTGTAGGCGGTGGCCGGGGCGACACCGGCGCGGGCGGCGACCATACGCACCGTCAACCCCGTGAATCCCTCCTCGCGGAGCACCTCGACCGCGGCCTGCGTGAGCCTCGCAACCGTGTCGGCCTGCTTCTCGGTCAGGCGGCGACGGGTCGATTCGAGATTCACGTTTCTGGACACGTGTCTGGACATTACTACGGTTGGAGGGGGTCGGCAATGCCCGCAGCGCGTTCATTCGGCGAATTCAGCGCTCTCGGGGGTGGATACGGACGGGCATGGACTTGATGCCGTTGATGAGATTCGATCGCAACCGCCGCGGTTCACCCGCCGGCTCGACCCGGTCGATCCGGGCGGCGAGGGTCTCGAACATGATCCGCAGTTCGAGTCGCGCCAGATGTGCCCCGAGGCAGAAGTGCACACCCGTCCCACCGAAGGCGACGTGCGGATTGTGCTCGCGCCCGATGTCGAAGACGTGCGCGTCGTCGAAGACCTCCTCGTCGCGGTTCGCGCTCGGGTAGTAGACGATCACCTTGTCGCCCCGTTCGACCTGCTGGTCGCCGATCGCGGCCGGACAGGTGGGCGTGCGGCGGAAGCCGACCACGGGCGTGACCCAGCGCAGGATCTCCTCCACGGCGCTGTCGATCAGACCGGGATCGTCCTGCAGCCGGCGCCATTGTTCGGGATGATCGACGAAGGCCTGCATCCCGCCCGAGATCGCGTTGCGCGTCGTCTCGTTGCCCGCGATGACGAGCAGGACGAAGAACATGTCGAACTCCATCTCGGAGAGCGTGTCGCCGTTCTCGTCGGGACACCCCAGCTTCGAGACGATGTCGTCGCGCGGTTCGATGCGTCGTTGCGCGGCAATCTCGTTGGCGTACAGGAAGATCTCGGCGGCGGCGAGCTCGCCGTCCTCCTGGGTGGTGCCGTATTCGGGGTCGTCCCAGCCGATCATGCGGTTCGACCAGTCGTAGAGCTTGCTGACGTCCTCGGCCGGTGCGCCGAGCAGCGCTGCGATCACCTCCAGCGGCAGTGGTGCCGAGATCGCCGGGACGAAGTCGATCACCGTGCCGTCGCGTGCGGCCTCGATCGCGGCGTCGACGGTGCGTTCGCACGTCCGCCGGATGCGCTCCTCGAGCGTCTTCACCATGCGCGGGGTGAAGCCACGGCTCACGAGTTGCCGAAGGCGGGTGTGCTCCGGCGGATCGAGGTTGAGCAGCATGGACGCCTGTTTCAGGCGTGTCTCCTCGTCGAAATCGTCGATCTGGGTGGTCCCGAGGGCCGAGGAGAAAGTCGTGCTGTCGCGGGAGACCGCGATGACGTCGGCGTGCCGGGTGACGGCCCAGAAGCCTGCGCCGCCCTCCTCGGGTTGGCGGTGGAC
This sequence comes from Rhodococcus sp. DMU2021, assembly GCF_019641445.1. NCBI lineage: Bacteria > Bacillati > Actinomycetota > Actinomycetes > Mycobacteriales > Nocardiaceae > Rhodococcus > Rhodococcus sp. DMU2021. Next base: position 136,453 of record NZ_JAIFKB010000008.1, on the reverse strand, counting down.
CGGACAGGTGCGCCGGAGTTCGGAGAAGTAGCCGTGCGGGACCCCCTGGGCGAAGACGTCGGGGTTCTTGAGATCTGTGGGTGAAGTCGTCATGAAGCCGCTCTCGTGGGATTGTACGAATGGTATTCGTTTACAAACTACTCACCTTCGTTTGGAATGGAAGCCCCTTAGACTGCTTTCATGGCAGACGACAACTCCCGACCCGTGCGTCGGCGGACACTGACCCGCGACAAGGTCGTCGCAGCCGCGCTCGGGATCGTCGACGAGCTGGGATGGGAACAGCTCACGATGAGCACCCTCTCGTCGCGCTTGGGAATCGTCACGGCCTCGCTGTACAACCACGTCCGCAATCTCGACGATGTGCGGGCGACCGTGCAGATCCGCGCGATGAGCGATCTCGGAGCGCATCTGCGGGAGGTCGCGATGGGCCGCAGCGGCGTCGACGGGTTGCGCGCGCTGATCGACGCCCACCACATCTGGGCCGTCGAACATCCCCGCCGCTACGAAGCATTGACCACTGCACCGGTCGATCGCGACGGTCTGCTCGCCGCCGCACTGGACGCCAACGTCGCTCTGCGAACGATGCTCGCATCCTGCGGCGTTCCGGAGGAGGAGACGCTCGAGGCCGCGGTCGGCATGTTCGCCGCCCTGCACGGTTTCGCGGTTCTCCAGAGCAGCGGCTTCCTGGGCGACGAGCTCGATCTCGACCGCATCTACGAAGCGGTCGTGCGCGGAGTTCTGGCCGGCGCCTCCCTCGACCCCACGAAGACACGCTAGAGTGGCACGCATCAACTGAACACGTCCGTCTTCAGATGGAGGGGTCATGCGGACGATCGACACTCTCGGCGATCTCGTCTCACCGCTCGGTGGCACGATCAACGCCGCCAACGTCATCATGCAGCTCGCCCATCCCGGCGTCGGCCAGGGCGTCGTCGACAGCACGGTCGATACCGGCCGCGCCGATCTCCATCCGGTCAAGCGGGCCCGCACGACCGGCACCTATCTGGCGGTCGCGGTGTTCGGTAACGACGCCGACCGCGATTTCGTCCGCGAGTCGGTGCGGAAGATCCACGCGCGGGTCACGTCGTCACCCGGCGCGGAGGTCCGCTACAGCGCCAACTCCCCCGCCCTGCAGTTGTGGGTCGCGGTCTGCCTGCTCAAGTACTTCATCGACCAGCACGAATTCCTGTACGGCCCGCTCACCGAGGAGCAGTACGCCCGCATCCTTCGCGACGGCGCAACCCTCGCGACGACACTGAACGTCCGACCGGAGTCGTGGCCCACGACCCGCGAGGAGTACGAGGAACTGTGGAAGGCCGGCGTCGCCGACATCTCCATGAACGAGCAGGTGCGCGAGTACCTCACCGAACTCTGCAATCTCGCGTTCCTCGAGGTGCGTCTCGGACGACTGGGCCGCGGGATCCACCGGGTGCTCGGCAGGTCGTTCGAACTGATCACGCGCGGTGCGCTGCCGCCGGAGTTCCGCGACCTCATGCACTACCCGTGGACCGCCGACGACCAGCGGCGTTTCGACCGCTATCTCGTGGCGGTCCGGCGCCTGCACCGCGTCACGCCGTGGATATGGCCGTTGCTGTGGAAGTCCTATCTGCTCGATCTGCGCACGCGGCGACACCTCGGACTGCGCGTGTTCTGACCGGAGACCACCGGACCCTCGTCGAGACCGGTGTTGTGTGCGAGATTCGTCGAATTCCTCACACACGACACCGGTTTCGTCCGTTTCGGACGAACCGTTGCATTCGATCGCGTCGCCGAACTATAGTCCAGACACCTGTCCAGAACCGAGGGAACGTCTGATGACACTTCGCCCTACCGACAGCTCCACCCTTCTGATCGACGGCAAGCTCGTACCCGGCAGCGGAGGCACCTTCGCGATCACCGATCCGAGCACCGAAGAACTGCTCGGCCACGCGGCCGAGGGCACCGCCACCGACATGGACGCCGCGATCGCGGCCGCGCGTCGCGCCTTCGACGACACCGACTGGTCACGCGACCACGCCTTCCGGGCCCGCTGCCTCCGTCAGTTGCGCGACGCCCTGCGCGAACACATCGAGGAACTGCGGGAGATCACCATCGCCGAGGTCGGTGCTCCCCGATTCCTCACGAGCGCCGCGCATCTCGAAGGCCCCATCGACGACCTGCTCTACTTCGCCGACCTCGCCGAGAGCTACGCGTGGACGCAGGATCTCGGCAACGCCTCCCCCATGGGTATCCCGACCCACCGCTATCTGCTCAAGGAGGCGGTCGGGGTCGTCGGCGCGATCACGCCGTGGAACTTCCCGCACCAGATCAACTTCGCCAAGCTCGGGCCCGCTCTCGCCGCCGGGAACACCGTGGTGCTCAAGCCCGCCCCCGACACCCCGTGGTGCGCGGCACTGGTCGGGCGGATCGCGGCCGAGGAGACCAACATCCCGCCGGGAGTACTGAACATCGTCACCTCGAGCGACCACCGGCTCGGCGCACAGCTGAGCGAGGATCCGCGCGTCGACCTGATCTCGTTCACCGGTTCCACCGCGACCGGCCGGGCCGTGATGCGCGCGGCCTCCGAGAACCTCAAGAAGGTCTTCCTCGAACTCGGCGGCAAGTCGGCGTTCATCGTCCTCGACGACGCCGACCTGCGCGGCGCCTGCTCGATGGCGGCCTTCACCGTGTGCACGCACGCCGGCCAGGGCTGCGCGATCACCACGCGCCTGCTCGTCCCCCGCGAACGGTACGACGAAGCCGTGGCCCTGACCGCGAAGTCCATGAGCGGTATCCGGCCCGGCGACCCGCGCGATCCCGGCACGGTGTGCGGGCCGCTCATCTCCGAGAAGCAGCGGCAGCGCGTGGAGGGCTACATCCGCCTCGCCGTCGAGGAGGGCGGCACGATCGTCACCGGCGGCGGACGTCCGGCCGAACACGAGCGCGGCTTCTTCGTCGAGCCCACCCTCATCGCCGGCCTCGACAACTCCGCGCGCACGGCGCAGGAGGAGATCTTCGGCCCGGTGCTCGTGATCATCCCTCACGACGGTGACGACGACGCGATCCGCATCGCCAACGACTCCCTCTACGGCCTCTCGGGTTCGGTGTACGGCACCGATCCGGACCGCATCGCGCGGATCGTCGCAGGTGTACGGACCGGCACGCTCGGCGTCAACGGCGGCATCTGGTACGCCGCCGACGCCCCGTTCGGGGGCTACAAGCAGTCCGGGATCGGCCGCGAGATGGGTGTGGCCGGTTTCGAGGAATACCTGGAGACCAAGCTCGTCGCCGAACCCGCGAGCTGACCCGAACTTCCGAAAGGACTTTTCCGATGGCACGTTTCACCGGTCGCACCGCGATCGTCACCGGCGCCGCCCAGGGGATCGGCGAGGCGTACGCGCGTGCGCTCGCCGCCGAGGGCGCGAACGTGGTGGTCGCCGATATCGATGCCGAACTCGGCGAGCAGGTTGCCAAACAGATCGTCGCCGACGGCGGCATCGCGAGCTTCACGTCGGTCGATGTCTCCGACCCCGCCTCCGCCGAGGCACTCGCCGTGTCGACCGTCGAGACCTACGGCGGCATCGACCACGTGGTCAACAATGCCGCCATCTACGGCGGCATGAAACTCGATCTGCTGCTGACGGTTCCGTGGGACTACTACAAGAAGTTCATGAGCGTGAACCTCGACGGCGCCCTCAACGTCACCCGCGCAGTGTGGCCGCACATGACCAAGAACGGCGGGTCGATCGTCAACCAGTCGTCGACGGCGGCCTGGCTGTACTCGGGTTTCTACGGGCTCGCGAAGGTCGGGATCAACGGTCTCACACAGCAACTCGCCGTCGAGCTCGGCGGGTCGAACATCCGCATCAACGCGATCGCCCCCGGCCCCATCGACACCGAGGCGACCCGCACCACCACCCCCGCGAACATGGTCGCCGACATGGTGAAGCAGTTGCCGCTCAAGCGCATGGGCACTCCCGACGATCTCGTCGGCATATGCCTGTTCCTGCTCTCCGACGAGGCCGCCTGGGTCACAGGGCAGATCTTCAACGTCGACGGCGGGCAGGTGATCCGCTCGTGACCGGCTCCACGATCGGCCGGGTCGGTTACATCGGGCTGGGCAACATGGGGGCACCGATGGCCGAGCGGGTGTTCACCCGACCCGGAGGCCTCACCGTGCTCGACGTGGTGCCCGAGGCGATGAGCCCGTTCACCGACAAGGGTGCCGCCGCGGCGTCGAACCCGGCGGAGCTGGCCGCCGACTGCGACCTCGTGTGCGTGACCGTCCTCGACGACGCCCAGGTCCGCGACGTCGTCACCGGTCCGGACGGACTTCTCGCGACGGCCCGGCCCGGCACGGTCGTCGCGGTGCACTCGACGATCTCCGACACCACCGCCGTCGAACTCGCCGCGAAGTGCGCCGAGAAGGGAGTCGACTTCGTCGATGCACCGGTCAGCGGCGGCGCCGGCGGTGCGAAGAACGGCACTCTCGCAGTGATGGTCGGCGCGACCGACGACGGCTTCGCCAAGATCGAAGAACCGTTCGGCACCTTCGCGTCGCTGGTCGTGCACGCCGGTCCCGTCGGCGCGGGAACCCGGATGAAGCTCGCCCGCAACCTGCTCCACTTCATCGCGTTCACCGCGGCGACGGAGGCACAGCGACTCGCCGAGGCCGCGGGCATCGACCTCACCGAGCTCGGCAGGGTCGTCCGGCACACCGACGCGATCACCGGCGGCGCCGGTTCGATCATGTGGCGCGACACCACATCTCCCCTCGCAGAGGACGACTCCTGGTTCCCGATCTTCTCGCGCGTGCGCGCCCTGGGTGAGAAGGATCTCGCGCTCGCACTCGATCTCGGCGATCGCCTCGGAATCGCCCTGCCGCTCGGAGCCCGGGCGCTGTCCGACCTCGGCCCCGGCCTCGGAGTCGGCACGGGCGAGATCGCACGGACCCGTTCCCGGAAGGAGCACGCATGACCGACGAGACCCGCCGCCGCGGCCTGGAGATGATGTCCAAGGTCTACGGCTGGGAAATGCAGGACGGTCCCGGTGAGCACTTCGCCGTCACCGCCGACCACCTGTTCGCGAACATCTGGACCCGGCCCGGGCTGACCATTCGTGATCGGCGACTGCTGCTGCTCGGGGCACTCACCGCACAGGGGGCCCCCGACATCGCCGAAATCCAGATCGAAGCGGCGCTGAAGAACGAGGAGCTCGACGAGCAGCAGCTCCGCGAGATCGCCCTGTTCCTGTGCCACTACGTGGGCTGGCCGCTGGGCTCGAAGCTCGACAACGCAGTGGGCAGCGTGCTGCAGCGACGGAAGGCGGCGGCCCGCTCGTGAGCATCCCCGGCGGATCCGTACCGGAGCCGGACTGTCCGGAACTCGGATTCTACGGCCTCGCCGGGCACGCCGACGACCCGAGGGCGCTGCTCGACGAGATCGTCGTCGCCGAACGCATCGGTCTCGGCTCGGCCTTCCTGTCGGAACGGTTCGACACCAAGGACGCAGCAGCGCTGGCCGGTGCGGCCGCCGCGACGAGCCGCACGCTCGGGATCGGCACCGCGGCGACCAATCCGCACACCCGCCATCCCCTCGTCACAGCGACGATGGCGACCACACTGCACCGGTTGAGCCGCGGCCGCTACGCCCTCGGGCTCGGCCGCGGCTTCGACGTGCTGTTCGCTCTCATGGGTCTGCCTCGCGTGACGTCGGCGCGGCTCGAGGACACCGTCGATCTGCTCCGGACGCTGTGGCGCGGTGACGCGGTCGTCGACCGGCACGGCCCAGCCGGCGACTTCCCGTATCTGCGACGCACCGCCGAGGACGTCGACCGCATCCCGATCCTCATGGTCGCGCTCGGCGAGCGCACGCTCGACCTGGCGGGACGCGTGGCCGACGCCGTCGTCCTGCACACAGTCTTCACCGGACCAGCGACCCAACCAAGGCCGCTGCGCGCCCAACCCCCGATTTTCTGCTCGATGTACGTCCTTCCGGGCCATATGGCAGGTAATCGACACCACGTCGGGATCAGCGACAACAGTTCGGGTCCAGCACTATCCGCAGGGCTTCGAGAGACTCGGCGCGAGGGCGGTAGAAGACGTTCATCCCGCGGCGTTCGGATACGACCATGCCGGCCTTGCGCAGTTGCCCGAGGTGGTGACTGACGGTGGATTCGGTCAGGTCGACGCCGGTGGCGAGATCGCAGGTGCACACTTCGCCGTCGTCGGCGGTGAGCAGGATCGACATGAGCTTGATGCGGACCGGGTCCGCCAGCGCCTTCAGCCGCAGGGCGAGTTCGAGAGCTGCGTTGTCGCTCATCGGCGCGGCCGAAACCGGTTCGCAGCAGATCGGGGCGCTGACGTCGATCACAGGCAGAGCTTTCGGCATGGTTCGAGCTTATCCACTTACTTGACATATGTCGAAAAGGTGGCGCATCCTGTACCCGTCCAGAGTTTCGACATATGTCACACAAGTGGAGGATGTCATGTCCCGCGCACAACTCGCCCTCAACGTCGACGACCTGCAAGAAGCGGTCGCCTTCTACTCGAAGCTGTTCGGCACCGAACCGGCCAAGGTCAAGCCGGGCTACGCGAACTTCGCGATCGCCGAGCCGCCGCTCAAGCTCGTGCTGCTGGAGAACCCCGGCAAGGGCGGCACCATCAACCACCTGGGCGTGGAGGTGGAATCGAGCGAGAAGGTCCATGCCGAGATTGCCCGCCTGACCGGCGAAGGGCTGTTCACCGATGAGGAGATCGGCACCACCTGCTGCTTCGCTACCCAGGACAAGGTGTGGGTCACCGGCCCGGCTGGGGAGAAGTGGGAGGTGTACACCGTCCTCGCCGATTCGGAGACCTTCGGTTCGAGCCCGCAGCATCTCGACGATCCGGCCACCGCCGGGGGTGGGGTGTGCTGCGGCACCGCTGCGGCCCCGGCCGAGGACACACAGCAGGCCCCGGCCGCACCGTCCTGCTGCTGAACAACCCACCTCGATGTCGGCCACCGGATTCGGGTGGCCGACATCGGTGTCTTCAGCGACGGAGCCGGTGGGCGAGGTCGGTGACGCGAGCGGCGATGTCGTCGCGGACCAGCCGCATCCGTTCGATGCCGTCGATGCCGCGCTCGGACGGCTCGTCGGTGTCCCAGTTCTCGAACTGTGTCCCGGGCACCGGATCGAGACGGGCTTCGCGGCCGAGGGTGACCACGAGATCGACGTTCCGAACCAGCTGGGGGTCGACCGGTACCGGGGTCTGGCCGGTGATATCGACGCCGACTTCGAGGAGTACTTCGGCGGCCAAGGCATTGATGCTGGTGCCGGGTTTCGTGCCGGCGGAGTGCACCGTAAGGGTGTCGCCGGCGGCGGCTTTCATCAGTCCGGCGGCCATCTGGGATTTTCCGCCGTTCTTCACACAGACGAACAGCACCGAGGGTGTGCTCACGGTCGAGGTCCTTTCACGCAGGTCGGGTGTCGAGGTCGAGGTCGAGGTCGGCGACAGCGGCCTTGGCGGTGCGGCCGACGCCGAGGAGGGTGGCCGAACCGGGTCCGGTCCAGTCGCCGTAGCCGAGCAGGTGCAGGCGCGGTTCCTTGAGTGCGCGGGTGCCGGCGACCGGCACCGTGCCGGTGTGATCGCGCAGCCGCAACGGGCGCAGGTGTGCGAGGGCGGGCCGAAATCCCGTCGCCCACACCACGACATCAGCCCGCTGGTGACGCTCGCCCCAGGCGATGCCGTCGACGGTGAGCCGATCGAACATCGGCAGCGCGGTCAAGACGCCGCGCTCACGGGCGGCAAGCACCTCCGGGACCATCACGATGTCCCCCAGGGCGGCGATGCCGCCGGGATCAGTCCGTCCGGCAGCCAGGGCCACTGCACGGCGGGAGGCGAGCTCGAACAAGGCCCGGCCGTCGACGCCATCCGGCAGGAACCGCGGGGGCCGGTTGGTGACCCAGATGGTTCTCGCGGTGGTGGAGATCTCGGCGACGAGTTGAGCCGCGGAGTTACCACCCCCGACCACTACGACGTCCGAGCCGGTGAACTCGGCCGCGCTACGGTAGTCGACGGTGTGCAACTGCCGCCCGGTGAACACATTTATGCCCGGATAGCTCGGCAGAAACGGTCGCTGCCAGGTACCGGTGGCGCTGATCACCCGCCGCGCCCGCCACTGCCCGCGGTCGGTGTCGACCAGCAGATCAGGGCCGTCGCGGCGTACCGCCTGCACCCGCACCGGCCGCTCGATCGGCAGGCCGTAGCGGGTTTCGTAGGCGGTGAGATAGTCGACGACATGCCGTGCCGGCGGGAATCCGTCCGGCCAGCGGGGCATCGGCCACCCGGGCAGGGACGCGAATTCCGCCGGGGAGAACAGATGCAGCGAGGACCACATGTGCGGCCACGCCCCACCCGGCCGTTCCTGGTCGTCGAGGATCACGAAGCGGTGCCCCGCCCGGCGCAGATAGTAGCCGGCAGCCAGACCCGCCTGCCCACCGCCGATCACCACGACATCGACGTTCGTCGTCATCGGAGAGCCTCGCGTCAGCGCGGGGTGGGCGGGGCGGTCAGCTCGGCGATGAGGGCTTCGACCTTGGCGCGGATCTCATCGCGGATCGGACGCACCGCCTCGAGGCCCTGCCCAGCCGGGTCGTCGAGCACCCAGTCGCGGTAGGACTTGCCGGGAAAGACCGGGCAGGTGTCCCCGCAGCCCATCGTGATCACCACATCCGATGCCTGCACCGCCTCGGTGGTGAGGATCTTCGGGTTCTCGGTCGAGATGTCGATGCCGACCTCGGCCATCGCCGCGACCGCGGCCGGGTTCACCTGCTCGGCCGGGGCGCTGCCGGCCGAACGCACCTCGATCCGGTCCCCGGCCAGAGCGGTGAGGAACCCGGCGGCCATCTGCGAGCGGCCGGCGTTGTGGACACAGACGAACAACACACTCGGTGTGCTCACGGATCAGACCTTTCGTGGCGCCGGCACCTGCGCCGACTCGTGACGGGTGAAGCGCTTCCGTAGGGCGAGGGAGACGTAGACCAGGGCGACCAGGACGGGAACCTCGATGAGCGGTCCGACCACCCCGGCCAGGGCCTGCCCGGAGGTCACGCCGAAGGTGCCGATCGCCACGGCGATGGCGAGCTCGAAGTTGTTACCCGCCGCGGTGAACGCGAGGGTGGTGGTGCGTTCGTAGCCGAGGCCGATCGCGGCGCCGAACAGGTATCCGCCGACCCACATGATCGCGAAGTACGCCAGCAGCGGCAGCGCGATCCTCACCACGTCCAGCGGGCGGGAGGTGATCTGCTCGCCCTGCAAGGCGAACAGGATCACGATGGTGAACAGCAACCCGTACAGGGCCCACGGTCCGATCTTCGGCAGGAAGGTGTCCTCGTACCAGGTGCGGCCCTTGGCCTTCTCGCCGAAGTGTCGGGTGAGGAACCCTGCGACCAGGGGAATGCCGAGGAAGATCAGCACCGATATGGCGATCTGCCATGGCGATACGTCCAGGGCGGCCTGTTCGAGGCCGAGCCAGCCGGGGAGCACCGACAGGTAGAACCAGCCGAGCACGGCGAACATGATCACCTGGAACACCGAGTTGATCGCCACCAGCACCGCCGCGGCTTCCCGGTCGCCGCAGGCGAGGTCGTTCCAGATGATGACCATGGCGATGCACCGGGCGAGACCGACGATGATCAGGCCGGTGCGGTACTCGGGCAGATCCGGCAGCATCAGCCAGGCGAGTGCGAACATCAGTGCGGGTCCGAGGATCCAGTTGAGGATCAGCGACGAGACCAGCAGTTTGCGGTCGCCGGTGACGGTGTCGAGGCGGTCGTAGCGCACCTTCGCCAGCACCGGGTACATCATGATCAGCAGACCGAGGGCGATCGGCAGGGAGATGCCGTCGATCTCGATGAAACTCAACGCTTCACCCAGTCCGGGGATCAGGCGGCCGAGCAACAGACCCACCACGATGGCGGCGCCGATCCACACGGCCAGATACCGGTCGAGGGTTGACATCTTCCCGACGACAGCCGGGTGTTCGGTGTTCGTCGCGGTCATCGGGCCGACTCCACGGCATCGCTGGCCGGGGCACAGCCCGAACCCGGCAACACCCCTACCTCGGCGGAGAGCACGGCCGACAACTGCGCCAGGGCTGACGGGATCACCCGGTAGTACACCCAGGTGCCACGGCGTTCGCAGTCGAGCAGGCCGGCCTCGCGCAGCACCTTGAGGTGATGCGAGATGGTCGGCTGGGACAGGTCGAAGGCCGGGCTGATGTCGCAGACACAGCTTTCGCCGCCCTCATGGCTGGCGATCAGGCTGAGCAGCCGTAGGCGTACCGGGTCTCCGATCGCCTTGAACATCCGGGCCAGGTCTGCGGCCCAGTCCTCCGTCAGAGGTTCCCGTACCAGTGGTGCGCAGCAGAGGTCACCACTATCAGTTTGAATCGACACCCATCAATATTGACACTGATCGAATCAGCCGGCAAATCGTCTTGCCACATCCGGTCAGGGCAGAACCTCCTCCCACAGAACCTGACGGTTCACATTCCTAGGATCACCGCCCATGACAACCAGTACCCAGTTCACGCCTTCTCGTGAACGGCTCCTCGAGCTCATCGACGAACTGTGGAACGGATGGAATCGGTTCTTGAACCGAGACCCCAATCGTTGTGCCGACCGCGGGATACCGAACATCCACTGACCACAGCCGTGGTCATGGCCTATGAAACAGCGATCACCGCGCATTGGCTCGCCGAGGTGGGAGATTCGCGGTGATCTCCGTCAGTCCCCCGTACAACGAGTCCGGTGGCGGCGGCACGGCGTGTCCCGTCGTAGCCCGGTCGACAGATCGCATCTGGTCGGTCCTCGCGACCGTCGACGAGTCGACGCCCGAGGATCTTTCGTTCGCGGAAGCTGACCGGACGGCTCGCGACCTACCTGCAGGGCTGTGGTGACGTGCTCGTGCGTGCGAACAGCTGGGATCCTCAGGTACTGCACCGTTTCAGGGACGACGCGCAGGTCCGTGCTCATTCCGGACCGATCGACGCGGCGCCCACCGAAACGGCGCCAAGCCCACCGAGCTCGCCCCGGTCGCCGCCGCGTGGCGGACGACCCGCGACCCCGAGCGTTTCGCACCTCTACCCGCAAACCCCGGCCGGAGCGCACGATGACCGATCTGTAGTTGTCGGTGGACGACCTGACTCCCGAACGACTCTCGGCCGTGCTCGGTGGCACGGTACGCACGTGCAGGTCGAGCGGATCGGAACGGGCCGGATCGCCACGAGGACCGAGCGCGGCGACCGCATGTTCGCGGTGATGGTCGAGCGGTCGTGCGCCGCGATCCGCGATCTCGACAGTCTCACCGTCGTGTCCGAGAGCATCGGACGCCGCGATCGGTCGGTAGGGTGCTCGGGATACACCGCATCACGCGAGAAGAACGGAGATCCATCCGATGTCCCGCACCACCCTGCCCCGTGAGGCGATCGAACTCGCTGAGGCGACACCGGGTTTCATGCCCCAGGACGAGGGAACCGCACTGCACGAGGCTGCGGTGCAGTATCTCGGTGACGGCGTCGGCGTCGAGATCGGCACCTACTGCGGCCGCTCGACCGTGTATCTCGGCGCTGCGGCCAAGGCGACCGGCGGCACCATCGTCACCGTCGACCACCACCACGGTTCGGAGGAGCATCAGCCCGGCTGGGATTACCACGATCCGTCGCTGGTCGACCCGCACACCGGCCGCCTCGACACGGTCGGCGCACTGCGGCACACTCTCGCCGACGGCGACCTCGAATCGCACGTCGTCGCGGTGGTCGGCAATTCTCCTGTGGTGGCGTCGTTCTGGCGCACCCCCGCCTCGTTCGTGTTCATCGACGGCGGACACAGCAGCGAGGCGGCCCGGGCGGACTACGACGGCTGGGCGAGATGGGTGCGCATCGGCGGCGCCCTGATCATCCACGACGTCTTCCCCGACCCGAAGGACGGCGGCCGGCCTCCGTACGAGATCTACTGTCTCGCACTGGAGAGCGGGGAGTTCGTCGAGAAGTCGGTGACGTCCTCGCTGCGTGTTCTCCAACGCACCGCCGGCACGGTCGGATCACGGCCCGGCAGCTGAACTACCGGACGAGCACCGGGCAACGCTCGGTGCAGCGGTCGGCGCCCACCTGGTCGGCGGGTGCCGCCGCATCCCGGAAGATCGCGTTTCCTCCCGTCGTGCGCGAGAGCGCGTCGGCGGCGAGGATCACCGCTGCGCTGGTCCAGGAACTGACCTCCACCGGCCAGCGCTTGCCGTCGGCGTAGACCAGACCGGTCCAGTACGAACCGTCCGGGTCGCGCAGATGCTGCATGGCCGCGAACAATTCGCGGGCACGCCCGGCGTGGCCGAGTGCGTCGAGCGCCAGGACCAGTTCGCACGTCTCGGCTCCGGTGACCCACGGACGATGGTCGACGCACCGGATCCCGAGACCGTCGACGACGAAATCCGGCCAGCGTTCGCGGATCCGTTCGTGCGCATCGGTGCCGCGCACCGCTCCCCCGAGGATCGGGTAGTACCAGTCCATCGAGTACTCGGGCTTGGGCGTGAACGCCTCGGGATGCCGACGCAGAGCGTGGCCGAGACGGATCAGCGCGACCTCCCATTCGGGTTGCGCCTCACCGATCAGATCGGCGATCCGCAGACCGCACCACAGACTCTGGTGGATACTCGAACAGCCTGTGAGCAGCGCTTCGTCGAACATCCCGCCGTCGCCTCGCGCCCAGGAGATCTGGCCGCCCGGCAACTGCATGTCGACCACGAGGTCGAGCGCTGCCCGCACCGTCGGCCACATGTGCTCGACGAACCCGCGATCACCCGTCACGAGATGGTGGTGCCATACGCCAACGGCGATGTAGGCCGTGAAATTGCTGTCGGTGTCGTGGTTCTCGACGATGTCGCCCCGGAACTGGATGGGCCACGACCCGTCGGCGCGCTGCGTCCGCCGCGACCACTCGAAGGCGGCGTCCGCCTCTTCGCGTAAACCGATGACGGTCAACGCCATCGCGGATTCGATGTGATCCCACGGGTCGATGTGCCCACCGGGGAACCACGGGACGGCGCCCGAGGGCTCCTGCATCCGCGCGATGGCCCGGCCCGTCGCCAGGCTCTGTTCCGGCGACAGCACACCCGGCACCGACGGCACCGTCACGCGCGCGGATTCACCGCGCCGCACCGGCGTTTCCCGGCTTCTCGAGGTAGAACACGACACTCTTCCCGATGACGGGATCGAGGATCTTCTCGGCCGTGCGAGTGATCCACGGGGCCTTCATAAGATCCCAGACCAGCAGCCGGTGGTACGCCTTCGTCAGCGGATTGTCGTCGTTGTCGACGCCGACGGCGCACTTGAGCCACCAGTACGGTGCGTGCAGTGCGTGGGCGTGGTCGGTGCCCGAGACCGTCAGACCGGCTGAGGCGAGTTTCGCGGCGAGTTCGTCGGCCTTGTAGATGCGGATGTGCCCGCCCTCCACCTCGTGGTAGGCATCCGACAGTGCCCAGCAGATCTTTTCCGGCAGCCAGCGCGGCACGGTCACGGCCGCGACACCACCGGGTTTGAGGACCCGGACGAGTTCGGCGATGGCCCGCTCGTCCTCCGGCACGTGCTCGAGCACCTCGGAGATGAGCACGAGATCGAAGGTCGCGTCGTCGTACGGCAGCGCGAGCGCGTCGCCGACCTCGGCCCGGGCCAGCGCACCCTCGGGGACCTCGCCTTCGAGTTCCATCGCGACGAACATGTCGGCGACGGCCTTCATGTCGTCGGCGTTCTGGTCGAAGGCGACGACATCCGCGCCGCGGCGGTACAGCTCGAAGGAGTGGCGCCCCGCGCCGGCCCCGATGTCGAGAGCGCGTATCCCCGGTACGACGCCCAGGCGGTCGAAGTCGACGGTCAGCATCCGTTCTTCCCCTCTCGATGCGCGGCGATCGCCTTGTCGTAGATCGCGGCGGTCTGCGCGGCCACGGCCGCCCAGCTGTAGCGTTCGAGCACACGCTCGCGGCCCTTCGTGCCGAGACGCCGACGCTCGGCCGGGTCGTCGAACAGGCCCGCGAGCCCTGCTGCAAGCTGTTCGGCGTCGCCCGGAGGCACCAGCCGACCGGCGCCCCCGACGACCTCGGGGATGGCCCCGGCGCGGCTCGCGACGAGCGGTGTTCCGCACGACATCGCCTCGATGGCCGGCAGCGAGAATCCCTCGTACAGCGACGGCACCGCCGCGATCTCGGCGGAGGCGAGCAGGTCGGCGAGTTCGGTGTCGTCGATCCCGGAGACGGTGCGCACGACGTCGCCGATCGCGAGTTCGTCGATGAGCTTCTCGGTGGCGCCGCCCGGGGCGAGTTTCGAGACGAGGACCAGTTCGATCTCGCGTTCGGTGCGCAGCTTCGCGACCGCCTCGAGCAGGGTGGGAACACCCTTGAGCGGGGCGTCGGCGCTCGCGACGCAGACGATCCGACCGGGAACTCGCTCGTCCTTCCGCGGCGCGAACACCTCCGTGTTCACGCCGAGCGGGATCGTGTGGATGCGTTCGGATTCGATCCCGAAGGCGGTGCGGATGTCGTCGGCCGAGTTCTCCGACACCGTGAGCAGCGTGGGAATCTGCTGGGCCACCTTCTCCTGCATGCGCAGGAATCCGTACCAGCGCCGGAGCGTGACCTTACGGCTGAGGGTGGTCGCGGAGGCGAGATCGAGTTCGCGGTCGCGGGTGATCGGATGGTGGATCGTCGCGACGAGAGGAAGGTCCTCGGCGATGCGCAGCAAGCCGGACGCGAGCGACTGGTTGTCGTGCACGACGTCGAAGTCGCCGAGGCGGTCGCGCAGCAGTCGTGCGGCGCGCAGACCGAAGGTGCGTGGTTCGGGGAAACCGGCGGTCCACATGGTGGCGACCTCGAGGACGTCGATCCAGTCGCGGTACTCACCCAGCTTCGGGGTGCGGAACGGATCGTCGTCGCGGTAGAGATCGAGACTGGGCACCTTCGTGAGCGTCACGCCGGGGTCGAGCTCGGGGTACGGCTGCCCGGAGAACACCTCGACGGTGTGCCCCTGGGCGACGAGTTCGCGACTGAGATGGCGGACGTAGACCCCCTGACCCCCACAATGCGGCTTGCTCCGGTACGACAACAGAGCTACGCGCACATTCCACCTCGGGGTTCGCTCGGAGGGCCAGGTCACTCGGACAGATGTCCACTAGTTGTGTAGGGCACACACTAGAACATGTTTTGTGTCCTCACGATAGCGAGCCTGACCGCACCCGGTGCGGATCGGCGATACGAGTGGGACCACGACGCAGACACCGGACCGCGAACAGGTGACGACGACGAAGCCCCGGTATCGATGTGATGCCGGGGCTTCGCCTGGAGCGACCCTGACGGGACTCGAACCCGCGACCTCCGCCGTGACAGGGCGGCGCGCTAACCAACTGCGCCACAGGGCCATGAGGAACCGGAGTTCCCACAGCTCGACCCACCGCAACCGGTGGGTCGAAGATATGAAATTGATGGTTGCTCGCCGGACAACCGTGGTGGCCAGGGCCGGGATCGAACCGGCGACCTTCCGCTTTTCAGGCGGACGCTCGTACCAACTGAGCTACCTGGCCGGACGGCACCCGAACCGAATGCCGATCGAAACTCTGGAGCGACCCTGACGGGACTCGAACCCGCGACCTCCGCCGTGACAGGGCGGCGCGCTAACCAACTGCGCCACAGGGCCATATATATTCACTTCTCACACCAAGATACTGCACACTTCGACGAGGTCGAAGCGTACCCCCTACGGGATTCGAACCCGCGCTACCGCCTTGAAAGGGCGGCGTCCTAGGCCGCTAGACGAAGGGGGCCCGATCGGATTTCTCCGAACCGCACCCTCAACGGGTTTGGCGTTCCGTTGGGAGCTTGGACAGCTTATGCCACGGCATTCGCGAATCACAAATCAGCAGGTCAAGTGGCTGATTCGTCGTTGTTGGGCCTGCTCGGCCAGCCCTTCTCCCGCCACTGCGCGAGCCACTGCTCCGATGCCATCGCCTCGAGCGGCACCTCTACGCAGGCCTCGAAACGGGCGCGGACGTCGGTCTCCGGCGACGTGAGGTCGGCGAGATAGCGTTGACCGGCGAGTGACGACGCGATGGCCTCGACGAAACGCTGGAGGTCGACATCGGGCCGGAACAGGCCCTTCTCCTGCGCTTCGCGCGCCAGCTGGTAGCCGGCCCGCCCCCACAGGACGCTGCCGCGCAGCCTGACCTCCTCCGCGAACTCGGGTTCGGTGACCAGACGGAACTCCGCGGCGATGACCACGTCGTCGTGCAGAGCCGCACCGAGATCACCGACGAGACCGTGCAGCCGCTCGAAGGGGTCGAGATCGGGGACGTCCATCCACCTGCCGACGATGGCACGGTAGTGCTCGAGTCCTTCGTCGAGCACCGCCCGGGCCAGATCCTCCTTGGACGCGAAGTGAAAGTACATCGCACCCTTGGTGGCGTTCGACTGCTCGAGGATGGCGTTGATCGATGCTGCGGCGAAACCTCGCCGCGCGAATTCGGTGGCTGCCGATCGGACGATCGCAGCCCGCGTACGACGCGCACGCTCCTGTTGACGAGGCATGGGGAAATTCGGCCTTCCACGTT
Source organism: Rhodococcus sp. DMU2021 (assembly GCF_019641445.1). Lineage (NCBI taxonomy): Bacteria > Bacillati > Actinomycetota > Actinomycetes > Mycobacteriales > Nocardiaceae > Rhodococcus > Rhodococcus sp. DMU2021. Next base: position 119,848 of record NZ_JAIFKB010000008.1, on the reverse strand, counting down.
CCTGTGTTCCCCCACGAGACAACTCTAGTCTGCCCCCCACAACCCCGGTTCCAGGCCGTGTTCCACCGGGTGAAATGTGAAACTCCACCCCCGACACCCGGGTTTCCACAGAACACACCGAGTGGTACGCTTTGTCCGGCTCGGGTGCGGAGCAGGGGGTGGGCACCCGAGCCTCTTTCCATTCGTCACGGGTGGCGTCCGCACCGCCGGATGTCCGATATCATCGATCGCGCAGCGTGGCTCACCCTGTGATGTGGTCACCGGACCATGCGGTCTGATCACTGCGGTGTGGTTACACTGTGCGCCCATGCCCCTATAGCTCAGTTGGTAGAGCTACGGACTTTTAATCCGCAGGTCGTAGGTTCGAGCCCTACTGGGGGCACCGGCAACGCCGGCGTCGTACACGACGCCGGCGTTCGTCGTTCCGGAACGTCCCACGGTCCTTCGTCGGAGTCCGGGTCCTTCGTCAGAGACGGTGGGAGCCAGGCGGGACGTCGTCGGTGTTCCGGCCGAGTTCCTTCTCCGCCTCACGGCGCGCCTCGAGGCGCTCCTGCTCGATCCGGCGCTGCTCGAGATCCGTGCGGGCCTGCTTCAGATCACGTCCGCGCTTGCGGTAGCGGGTGAGCGCGACGACGAAGATCACCGCGAACAGAGCTCCGACGATCGCGCCGATCAGCGTGGCGCCGCGGAAGCCGGGCGCGTCCACGTCGAGGATCCGCTCCCCCGCGTGCGCACCGTTCCCCGTACCCAGCACGACCGCCAGGGTCATGAGGTTCGGCAGGGCGACCACCAGCGCGAGCACGCCGAAGGTGATCTGCAGCCCGCGGCTGTACCGCCAGTTGCGGACCTGCCAGATCCACGCGAGCAGCGCGATGGGGATCGCCGTGCACAGGATGCCGAAGAGCAGACCCCACAGCACTCCGCGCGCGAAGCCGCCCTCGGCGAGGTTTGCGATCCGCTGCGCCCACCAGCGAGGAACGAACGCCGCCAGGGTGTAGTAGGCGATGACGAGCACGATCAGCGCCACGACCACGGCGATGGTCTTCTTCGCCCACGGCGGCAAGCCTTTCCGCGAACCGGTCTCGTCGACATTCATGTCCGTCATTTCGAACCTTCCTGGCCGATCGGTCCATGTGCACCTGCCGTGCGCATCTCACCCTACGGACCACCGCGTTCGGAGCAGTGCATTCGGGCAGGTCTCTTCGCACTGCGAATTTCACCCGGTGCGGTTGCCCGTCTTTGTATACGGTGAGCCGCAGGGGTAATCGAATGTTCATCGTCCGGGGAGGAACATGCGCAGTTTCGTGGACCTGGGCCTGTTCCTGGCCGCCGTCGCTCTGGGAATCGGGTCGGTGTTGCCGGTGGTCGGCGGAATACGGCCCACCGAGATTCCCCTGTCGGCGCTGCGCGACGGTTTCCCCGAGGGCGATCTCGCCGGTGTCGCGGTCCCGGGTCTACCGCTGTACGAGTCCCTCGCGGTACCGCTGGTCGTGGCCGCGATCCTGCTCCTCGCTGCCGCACTGTTCGACTCGGTGGCCGTCGGCTGGGCCGGGACGCTGATCGGCGTCGCGACGGCCGCGGTGTTCTGGACGCGTCTGTTCCAGACCCACGGCGAGTACGTCGAACTCAATCGCAGTACGACCCTGACCAATCAGAACGGGACGGTGCTCCTGCTCAGCGGCACGCTCGTCGCACTGCTGTGTTGCCTGATCGCGTTGCGCCGTTCGCCGACGAGCGCCGCCTCGCTCGACTGACGCCTCCCGCTGCAACGGGCTTCGTCCCGATACCCTCTCGGCACCGGGTGGCCACTTCGGGGCACCCACGAGTCAAGGCAGGAACGATGGCAAGTCTCGACGATCTGATGTCCCGCATTCCCGTCGACCAGGTGGCGCAGCGACTCGGTGTCGACAACGCGACGGCGGAGACGGCCGTCCGCGCCGCACTCCCCACCCTCGTCGGTGGTCTCGACGCCAACGCCCAGAATCCGACCGGGGCGGCCTCGCTGCTCTCCGCGCTGGGCAAGCACTCCGAGTCGAACCTGGCCGAGGGTCAGGTCGACGTCGACGGGATCGACACCGAGGACGGCGACAGGATCGTCTCCAATGTCTTCGGCGACAAGAAGGATCAGGTGATCTCGACCCTCGGTTCCGTGAACGGCGCCGGTGGGAACGATCTGATCGCCAAGGTCCTGCCGATCATCGCCCCCATCGTGCTGTCCTATCTCGCCAAGCAGATCGGTGGCGGTGCGGGAACGAACACCGCGAGCGCTCCGCAGGGCGGAGGTCTCGCCGATCTCCTCGGGGGTCTGCTGAAGAACGCCGGTGGTGGATCGGTCGGCTCCGGCGGTGGGATCGGCGACGTCCTCGGCAGCGTGCTCGGCGGCAGTTCGGGTGGTGGACTCGGCGGTCTCCTCGGGGGACTTCTCGGTGGAGGCAAGCGCTGAAACCCTCCGGAACCGCACGTTCCGCTCGTCCGTGTGATACGGCACGAGCGGGACGGTACTGTCCTCGAGCCGCTCGGACCTGTACCGTGATCCGGGCGAATGTGGGGGGCCACCGGTGCACCGCGTGCCGCGGCGACGAACGGCCGGGCTCCCCTCCTCCGTAGGCCGGCGGAATACACGGACACGATGTGAGGGGTAGAAGAGTATGACGCGAGTCCTGACTCAACTGGAGCTGCTGCGAGAGCTGGAGCCTGTGGCCGAGGCGAACCTCAACCGGCATCTCTCGATGGCGAAGGACTGGCACCCCCACGACTACGTGCCGTGGGACGAGGGCCGGAACTTCGCCGCGATGGGCGGTGTCGACTGGGAACCCGAGCAGTCGAAGCTCGACGAGGTCGCCAAGGCTGCCATGATCACCAACCTCCTCACCGAGGACAACCTGCCCTCCTACCACCGGGAGATCGCCGAGAGCTTCTCGCGCGACGGCGCCTGGGGCACCTGGGTCGGCCGGTGGACCGCGGAGGAGAACCGCCACGGCATCGTCATGCGCGACTACCTGGTCGTCACGCGCGGTGTCGATCCCGTCGCACTCGAGAACGCCCGCATGGAGCACATGACGAACGGCTTCGCGTCCCCCAACTCGACTGGCATGCTCCACTCCGTCGCCTACGTGACCTTCCAGGAGCTCGCGACCCGCGTGTCGCACCGCAACACCGGTCGTGCCTGCGACGACTCGATCGCCGACAAGATGCTCCAGCGCATCGCCGCCGACGAGAACCTGCACATGATCTTCTACCGGAACATCTGCGACGCGGCGATCGACATCGCTCCGACCCAGACGCTCGCCGCGATCGTCGAGGTGCTCGAGAACTTCCAGATGCCGGGTGCCGGCATGCCGAACTTCCGTCGCAACGGTGTGTTGATGGCCAAGCACGGCATCTACGACCTGCGTCAGCACCTCGACGACGTCGTGATGCCGGTGCTGCGCAAGTGGAGGATCTTCGAGCGAGATCTCGGCAGCGAGGCGCAGCAGGATCTCGACAAGCTCGGCAACTTCCTCGACGAACTGGAACGTCAGGCGGGGCGGTTCGAGGAGATGCGCGATCGCTCCCTCGCCCGCGAGGCTGCCAAGCGCGAGAAGGTGGGCGCGCACGCCTGAGTCCGGATGCACACAGCCGCCCGAGTCCGGATGCACACAGCCGCCCGAGTCCGGATGCACACAGCCGCCCGAGTCCGGCGGAGGTTATCCTGTAGCCCGGTGCCGTTTTCGGTGCCGGGCACAGTCGTTTCCGCGGCCCATCACTGACGGGCACGCTATTTCTTTGTCACACAACGTTTTCCAGAGGTACCCATGTCTTCCCTCCGTATCGGCCCGCTCGAACTGAACAGCCCGGTCGTGCTGGCGCCGATGGCGGGAGTGACGAATGTCGCATTCCGCACGCTGTGCCGCGAACTCGAACTCGAACGGGCCGGCAGCACGTCGGGCCTGTACGTCTGCGAGATGGTCACCGCCCGCGCCCTCGTCGAGCGGCACCCGGTCACCATGCACATGACGACCTTCGGCCCCACCGAGACGCCGCGGTCGCTGCAGCTCTACACCGTCGATCCCGGCACGACCTACGCGGCGGCGAAGATGATCGTCGACGAGAACCTCGCCGACCACATCGACATGAACTTCGGATGCCCGGTCCCGAAGGTGACCCGCAAGGGCGGAGGGTCGGCCCTCCCTTACAAACGCCGGTTGTTCGGGCAGATCGTCGCGGCCGCCGTCCGCGCGACCGAGGGCACCGACATCCCGGTCACGGTCAAGTTCCGCATCGGGATCGACGACGAGCACCACACACATCTCGACGCCGGTCGCATCGCGGCCGCTGAGGGTGCCGCGGCCGTTGCCCTCCACGCCCGGACCGCTGCGCAGCGGTACTCCGGAGCGGCCGACTGGGACGAAATCGCGCGGCTGAAGGAGCACGTCACCGACGTGCCCGTGCTCGGCAACGGCGACATCTTCGACGCCTCCGACGCCGAGAAGATGATGGCGCAGACCGGTTGCGACGGCGTCGTCGTCGGTCGCGGTTGCCTCGGACGTCCGTGGTTGTTCGCCGAACTGAGCGCCGCGCTCGGCGGTCGCCCGATCCCCACCCCGCCGAATCTCGGTGAGGTGACGCAGATCATGCGGCGGCACGCCGAACTGCTCGCCGATCACCACGGCGAGGATCGCGGTCTGCGCGACATGCGCAAGCACATCGCCTGGTATCTGCGTGGTTTCCCTGCGGGTTCGGAGATCCGCAACGGCCTCGCCCGCGTGTCGACGCTCGCCGAACTCGACGACCTGCTGGGCAAACTCGACCACGACGTACCCTTCCCCGCCGATGCCGAAGGCCCGCGGGGACGTCAGGGCTCCCCGAGCAGCGTCGCTCTGCCCGACGGCTGGCTCGACGATCCCGAGGACACCTGCGTGCCCGAGGGCGCCGACATGATGCACTCGGGCGGGTAACCCGTCCCGGCATGTAGTCCCGGACGATAGATGGATCGACCGGTGGATGTCGTGCGACACAGCCGCGTCACCGTCACATGAAACAGACGATCAGTATCATTGCGGAGTCCTCGCGACGGTCGCCGGTGAGCGATCACGTGGACGACGACGGATCCGAGGCGGTGCGACCGCGGAAAGAGCAGGTATCGGTGGACGAGGAGCACGAGACAGGATCCCCGGATCCTCGCGCTCCCTGGGAACGGCCGATCGCCGACAGCAGCTACCGCGAATCCCGCTCGTCCCGCCGCAGCCGCTCGGGTGGGGTGCACCGCTCCGACGACACCGATCCCGATTCGCGTCGCCACGAGAGTGCACGCAACCGCCGGGCCGCGGACTCGGACGATCCGGAGCAGCTCACGGTCGCCGAACTGCTCGACAAGATGGGACGACGATCCGATCCGTCCCCCCGGTCGGATCCGCCCCCGGCCGATCCGCCGCACACGTCCACCTCGTCGTTGCCCCCGGCCCGTCCCCGCGACCCGGAATCCGCCCGGCACGTCGCGACCGAGGACGATGCCGGTCGAGCGGAACTCCCGCGCAGGACGCCGCCTCCGGCTTCGCCGCCGACTCCGTCGGGACCTCCCAGCCCTCCGGTGCCGCCGGCTTCTTCGGGACCGCCGACCACGGTCGCCCCCCCGGTGCAGCCCGGTGCTCCCCGGGTGCCCCCGGGACCGTCCCGGCCCCGGCCGCCGGAGAAGCCCGTCCCGCCGCACATCCAGGCTCCCGATCGGATGGCGGGCCCCCCGTCCGTTCCGCCCCCGGTACCGACTCCCCCGACCTCGGCGCAGCCCCCTCGAGCAGTGCCTCCCTCGGACTCGCGCCCGGTGCCTCCCGCGGACTCGCGCCCGGTGCCTCCCGCCGGGTCGCCGCAGACCGTCAGACCGCCGCAGACGCCTCCTCGACAGCAACCGCCGATCGCGGACGAACAGCCGACCGTCAAGATCGATGCGGTGTCCCCCGAGGGCGCTGCGTCGCCCGCCGAGGACGAGAACGACGACCGGACGACGGACGAGAAGGCGCACGGCTCCGCTCGGCCCCGCACGGTGGGCAACGCGACTCTCGGCCGGCTCGCGCAGAGCAAACAGCGCAAGCGGAAGCGTCTGAGGTTCGCGGCGAGAGCGGCGGTGGCGTTCGTCTCGGTCCTCGCGCTCCTCTGTAACGGTGCGGTGTGGGGATACGTCCGGTCCACGGAGGCCGGCTTCTCCCAGATCGCCGCGCTGGACACCGAGTCGGAGGACATCGTCGACCCGGTCGGTCAGACCGGCGACGAGACTTATCTGATCATCGGCACCGACACCCGCGCCGGTGCGAGCGGTGAGATCGGCGCCGGGACGGCCGACGACGCCGAGGGCGCTCGTGCCGACACCGTCATCCTCGTCAACATCCCCGCCGATCGCAGCCGCGTGGTCGCGGTGTCGTTCCCCCGCGATCTGGACGTCGATCGACCGGTCTGTCGCGGATGGGACAGTACGACCGGCGAATACGATTCCGAGCTCTATCCGGCCGCCGAAGGCGACAAGCTCAACGCGACCTACGCCCTCGGCGGACCGAAGTGCCTGGTAAAGGTGATCCAGAAGATGTCCGGATTGAGGATCGGCCATTTCGTGGGCATCGACTTCGCCGGCTTCGAATCGATGGTCGACGAGATCGGCGGCGTCGAGGTGTGCACCTCCATACCGTTGTACGACAACGAACTCGGTCCCCTGATCGAGACTCCCGGCACCCACACGCTCGACGGCAAGCGGGCACTCGACTACGTCCGCGCCCGCAAGATCGACCAGGAGGGCAACAGCGACTACGGCCGGATCAGCCGACAGCAGAAGTTCCTGTCGTCGCTGCTGCGCTCGACGTTGTCGAACAAGGTGCTGTTCGATCCCGTGAAGCTCAACGGCTTCATCAGCGCCTTCACCCGCGCGACCTTCGTCGAGAACGTCAACGCCGAGTCGCTCGTCAAACTCGGGCGTTCGATGCAGAACGTCGAGGCGGGTGCGGTGTCCTTCCTGACCATCCCCACGGCCGGTACCAACGACTGGGGCAACGAGATCCCGCGCACGGACGACATCAAGGCGATCTTCACCGCGATCATCGACGATCTCCCTCTGCCGGGTGAGAAGCGGGGGGAGGACCCGACGGAGGTCGCGTCCGCTCCCCCGGCCGAACCGCTGCCCGCCCAGCTCGCTGTCGATCCGTCGACGGTGTCGGTGCAGGTCTCGAACGCGTCGGGTCTGTCCGGGCTGGCGGCCGGCACCGCCGAGGAGGTCGCCGCCTACGGCTTTCCGGTCTACTCGATCGGTAACTATGCCTCCGGGACGAGCAAGCAGACCGTGATCCGCTTCAGCGAAGGACAGGAGACCGACGCTGCGACGGTGGCCTCGGCCTTCCCCGGTGCGGTGCTGCAGGAGGCTCCGCCCTCGGCCCAGCTGGGCAGCATCGTGGAGATCGTCCTGGGTACCAGCTTCGACGGCACCGTCGTCGCTCCCACCCCCGCGGGCACGCCGCTCGCCCCGATGCAGATCCGGACCCGGTCGGAGTCGTCGGTCGAGCTCCCCGCCGATCTCGCGATCACCAACGCCGCCGACGATCTGTGCACGTAGACACCACTGTTCGGCCGTCGACGTTCACCTCTGGTTCATCCGATGCTCGCCGTTCGGACCGCTCGAGGTCGTAGGCTGTGCCACTATGCGCGTCGTCTACAACGAACAGATGGGCGAACTCGGCGATCTCCTCGGGGAGATGGCCGGGCTCGCCGGGACCGCGATGGAGCGGTCCACCAGAGCTCTTCTCGAAGCCGATCTCGCTCTCGCCGAGCAGGTGATCGACGAGCACGAGAAGATCACCGAACTCGTCACGATCTGCGAGGAGAAGGCGTTCCAGCTGCTCGCCCTGCAGGGTCCGGTCGCCGGCGATCTGCGTGCCGTCGTCAGCGGCATCCAGATCGTGGCCGACATCGACCGCATGGGTGCGCTCGCACTGCACATCGCGAAGGCGACCCGCCGACGTCATCCCAAGCACGTGCTCCCCGACGAGGTGAAGGGCTACTTCGCCGAGATGGGACGGATCGCGGTCGCCCTCGGTGCCGCCACACGGGAGATTCTCGAGACCCGTGATCCCGCCCGGGCCGCCCGCCTCCACCACGAGGACGAGGCGATGGACGATCTGCACCGACACCTTTTCACCGTGCTCATGGACCGCGAATGGGCGCACGGCGTCGCAGCCGCCGTCGACGTCGCCCTGCTCGGCCGCTTCTACGAGCGGTTCGCCGATCACGCCGTCGAGGTGGGCCGCCGCGTCATCTTCCTCGTGACCGGCAAGCTCCCCACCGAGGAGGAGATCCGTCAGCTCGTGGAGAAGGTGGACAGTCTGACCGTCTACCCGGAGCACCACCGAGCGCAGAACCCCTGAGCCCACGACTGTCGAGTGCAGTATGCACACGAACGACGAGACCCCGACCGGACGGATCCGGTCGGGGTCTCGTGTAGGTAGTGGCGGCTCAGCCGAAGCGGCCGGAGATGTAGTCCTCGGTGGCCTTCTTGCTCGGGTTCGAGAAGATCTTCTCGGTGTCGTCGATCTCCACCAGACCACCCGGGCGGCCGGTCGCCTCGAGGTTGAAGAAGGCCGTCTGGTCGCTCACGCGCGCGGCCTGCTGCATGTTGTGCGTGACGATGACGATGGTGAAGTCCTTCTTCAGCTCACCGATCAGGTCCTCGATGGCCAGCGTCGAGATGGGGTCGAGGGCCGAGCACGGCTCGTCCATGAGCAGCACGTCGGGCTGGACCGCGATGGCGCGGGCGATGCACAGACGCTGCTGCTGACCACCGGACAGGCCACCGCCCGGCTTGTCGAGACGGTCCTTGACCTCGTTCCACAGGTTGGCGCCGCGCAGCGACTTCTCGGCGATCTCGTCGAGGGTCTTCCGGTCGCGCACACCCTGCAGCTTGAGGCCGGCGACGACGTTGTCGCGGATCGACATCGTGGGGAACGGGTTGGGACGCTGGAAGACCATGCCGATCGTCTTGCGCACACCGACCGGGTCGACGTTCTGATCGTAGATGTCCTCGCCGTCGAGGAGGATGGATCCCTCGACACGGGCGCCGGGCGTCACCTCGTGCATGCGGTTGATCGACCGGAGCACGGTGGACTTGCCGCAACCGGACGGGCCGATGAAGGCGGTGACGTTCCGCGGCGGCACGGACAGCGTCACGTCGGCCACGGCGTGGAACTTGCCGTAGTAGATGTTGACGTCCTTGAGATCCAGACGCTTAGCCATTACCGGCTCCCTACTGGTGTATCGATGTGAGAAGAGGTCTGTGGGTTACTTCTTGCCGACCTGCGAGTACCGGCTGATCAACTTGGCCGCGATGTTGAGGACCGCGATGACCAGGATCAGGGTGAGCGCGGCGCCCCAGATGCGCTGCGAACCGGCGTCGGTCGGGTTGTTCATCTCGGCGACCATGACGCCCGGGAGGGTGCCTTGCTCACCGCCGAACAGGTCGAGATTGATGAAGGGCGCGTAGCCGACGAGGATCAGCAGCGGCGCCGTCTCGCCCATGACGCGGGCCAGGGCGAGCATGATGCCGGTGATGATGCCGGCGAGCGAGGTGGGCAGCACGATGCGCGCGATGGTCTTCCACTTGGGGACACCGAGGGCGTAGGACGCTTCGCGCAGGTCCTGCGGGACGATGCGCAGCATCTCCTCGGTGCTGCGCACGACCACCGGCACCATGAGCAGAACGAGCGCGAGCGACACCGCGAAGCCCGACTTGGGCATCCCGAAGGTCGACACCCACAGTGCGTAGATGAACAGTGCCGCGACGATCGATGGGACACCGCTGAGGATGTCGACCATGAACGTCGTGATCCGGCCGAGCCGCGACCGGCCGGCGTACTCGACGAGGTAGATCGCAACGAAGACGCCGAGCGGGATGGAGATGATCGCGCAGACGAGTCCCTGCAGGAGGGTGCCGACGAGGGCGTGGTAGATGCCGCCGCCCATCGACGAGGACGTCAGTCCGCTCAGCGAGTGCGTGAACCAGGTCGGCGAGGTCAGGGCCGGCAGGCCCTTGGCGACTACGGTGAACAGCACCCAGGCCAGGGGAATCAGCGCGACGACGACCGACAGCGTGACGAGCACGGTGGCTGCGGTGTCCTTGATGCGGCGACGCCCGCTGACCCGCTGGAAGGCCGGGGGCTTGACCGGCGAGGAGAGCGCGGTGGTCGACGTGGTGGTGGTCGACATGGATCAGTCCTTCTTTCCTGCGACGATCATGCGCGCGGCGGCGTTGACCACGAAGGTGAGCACGAAGAGCACGAGACCGGCGGCGATGTAGGCGCCCGCCTGGATGTCGTTGTTGAATTCGGCGTATCCCAGCGCAATCTTGGACGCGATGGTCGCGCCGCCGTCGAACAGCGACCAGGAGAACGCCTGCGAGGTGGTGCGCAGGATGAGGTACAGCGCCATCGTCTCGCCGAGCGCGCGGCCGAGACCGAGCATCGAACCGCTGATGTAGCCGGACTTGCCGAACGGGATGACGGTGGTCCGCACGACCTCCCAGCGGGTCGCGCCGAGTGCGAGCGCGCCCTCGATGTGGGCCGTCGGGGTCTGCACGAACACCTCGCGGCTCACCGCGGCGATGGTCGGCAGGATCATTACGGCGAGGACGATGCCGGCGGTGAAGATCGTTCCGCCGCCCACGATGGACCCGCTGCCGGTGGCGAAGAGCGGGAACCAGGCGAGGGTGGTATTGAGCCATTCCGCGACGGGGCGCAGGAACGGGGCGAGGACGAGCATGCCCCACAGGCCGTAGACGATCGACGGGACCGCGGCGAGCAGGTCGATGACATACGCCAGCGGTTTCCGGAGCCGGTCGGGGCAGTACGAGGTGAGGAAGATCGCGATGCCCAGCGCGACGGGCATGGCGAGGAACAGCGCGAAGAAGGAGACGAGCACCGTCACCTGGAACAGGTCGAGGACACCGAACGCCATGTCGGTGATGTCCTGCGTGATCCAGTCACGGCTGGTGAGGAAGTTGACCTGGTTGCGCTGCAGCGCCGGGACGGCACGCCAGACGAGGAAGACTGCGATCGCGCCGATGATCACGGAGATCAGGACGGCGGAGCCGGAGGCGAGCGAGCCGAAGATTCTGTCTCCCGGCCGCACGACTGTCTTGCGTGCCCTGTCCGGGGATGGGGGTGGGGTGCTGATCGTGTCCTCCGTGATGCCGGTTGCACCGCCCGTTCCTGAGCGGGTCGGTTCGTCGGTCGCGATAGAGACCGACGTGTTGTGCGCGTCACTCATGTGCGCTCGCAATCCTTCTCAGCGTATTCCTCAGGAACGGGCGGGTCGATGATCCCTCGGTTACTCACCGGACCGAGGGATCGGCGGGTCATCCGGCGGCGATGGCGTCGATCGACTCGGTGAGGCGGGTCTTGAAGGCGTCGGGCAGCGGGACGTAGCCCTGCTCGGACAGGCCTTCCTGGCCCTCGTTGGCGGCGGAGATCAGGAACGACTTGACGGCCGCGGCGGTGTCGGCGTCGTAGCCGGCCGAGCACACGATCTCGTAGGTGGCCAGCACCAGCGGGTAGGCACCCTCTTCGGAGCTGCCGAAGATCGACGACAGGTCGAGCGTGAGGTCGCCCTCGGAGGCCGGGACGAACTCGGCGCCCTCGATGGCCTTGCCGGCGGTCTCCTCGGTCAGTTCGACGGGTCCGGAGCCGTTGTCGATCTGCGCGATGCTCAAACCGTTCTGGTCGGCGAAGGACTTCTCGACGTAGGTGATGGAGTTCGGCGAGCCGGAGACGGCCTGCGCGACACCCGCAGAACCCTTCGCGCCCTCACCGACACCGCCGGTGAAGTCCGAACCGGCACCGGAGGTCCATGCGCCGTTCGACGCGGTCTCGAGGTACTGCTGGAAGTTGTCGGTGGTGCCCGACGAGTCCGAGCGCACGATCGGGGTGATGTTCGCGTCGGGCAGCTCAGCGCCCTCGTTGAGAGCGGCGATGGCCGGATCGTTCCACGTGGTGATCGAGCCGTTGAAGATCTTCGCGGCCGTCTCGGCGTTCAGCACGAGCTCGTCGACACCCTCGACGTTGTAGGCCAGTGCGACCGGGCCGAAGACCAGCGGCAGGTTCCATGCGGGATTGCCGGCGCAACGCTCGGCGGCCTGTGCCGCCTGCTCGTCCTTGATGGCCGAGTCCGAGCCGGCGAAATCGATCTGGTTCGCGATGAACTGCGTGCGGCCGTCACCGGAACCGGTGGGGTTGTACGCGACGTTGACGTTCGTGCCCTTCTCGGAGCACACCGCGATGTAGGTGGAGACGAACTGGTCCATCGCGTTCTTCTGGGCCGACGAGCCGGCACCCGAGAGGTTGGACTTGCCGTCGCAGGCTGCAGCGGACGCGGACGCATCGACGTCGACCGACCCGGCATTGTTGTCGGTACCGCACGCGGCCAGCGTGAGGGCTCCAGCGGCCACAACACCGAGCAGGGCGCCATTGCGCTTGAGGTTCACCTGTTCTCCTCCGGAAGTAACTTCACACGACCGCGGCGCCGAGCGGCGGCGGCATCGAGGCGCGGGCGACGCCGGCGCCGGGTCTGCGGCACTCGACCCGCTAGTGAAGTTAGGAGGAGACGGTGGACACTCGGACTACCGAAGGTTAACGCCGGATGAACACGCCGGATACACCTGGCGATGGTGTTGCGACCATCACTCGAATCCTGACCGCGATCGGCGTGTCGGGTGGCAGAGTCCACCCTTCACGCCGTTCGTCCACCCGATCGGAGAGGGTCACGCCCGGGCGTAGGCGACGTCCACGTGGAACCGCTCGAAGCCGAGTTTGCCGTAGGTGTTCAACGCCGCGGTGTTGTCGCCCTCGACGTAGAGCAGGACACCGGGCAGACCCCGATCGCGCAGATAGTGCAGACCCGCGAGGGTGAGCAGGCGACCGAGCCCTCTGCCCTGCGCGGACGAGTCGATACCCACGACGTAGACCTCGCCGAGCTGCGGGTCGGACGCCGTGGCCGGGTGCACCTTGGTCCAGTGGAATCCGAGCAGCTTGTCGGGCTCGGCGGGATCGAACGCGAGGAACAGGCCTTCGGGATCGAACCACGACTCGCGTCGGCGTTCCTCCACGTCGGCGGCCGTCCAACGCCCCTGCTCGGGATGCCACTCGAAGGCCGCCGCGTTGACGCGGAGCAGTTCGGCGTCGTCCTGCGGGCCGCCGTAGGTGCGCAGCAGCACCGAGTCGGGCACCTCGAGGGCGGGAAGATCGTCCTGCTCGAGGGATCGACGCAACTGCAGGAGTTCGCGGACACCGGTCAGACCGAGACGGCGCGCCACCGCCTGCGCGGCGGGCAGGTCGCCGTGTGCCCACACGCGGGTGCCGTCGCCGCCCTCGGTGAGTGCACGCTCGACGAGTTCGCGGCCGAGTCCGTGCCCGCGCTGCGGCGGGTCGACGACCACCTCTGCCATCGCCGGATGACCGTCCTGGGCAGGAACGACGTTCGCGTAGCCCGCGACCTCACCGTCCTCTCCGAACGCGACGAGATGCCGGGCCGCGCCCTCCCGTCCGAGGGAGTGCACCGCCTGTTCGGAGATCGGCGCGGTGCCGTCGGTCTGCGTCGCCCGCGACACCACGGCGCGTACGGCTTCGGCGTGGTCGGTGGACGGGTGGTCGACGAATTCCGTATCGGTGCTCACGGAAGGAATTGTGCCCCGGACTCCCCTGCGCCCGAGTCACCCGCGCCGGATTCCTCCGCACGGGGGTCGTCGAGAAGCGTGTCGTCCACATCGTCGTCGTCGACATCGGGAGTGGCATTGCCACCCTTGCCCACGCGGTTGGAGGGACGCACCGCCTTGTAGCCGACGTTGCGGACCGTTCCGATCAGCGCTTCGTGCTCGGGGCCGAGTTTCGCTCGCAGACGTCGGACGTGGACGTCGACGGTGCGGGTACCACCGAAGAAGTCGTAACCCCAGACCTCCTGCAGCAGCTGGGCGCGGGTGAACACCCGACCCGCGTGCTGGGCGAGGTACTTGAGGAGTTCGAACTCCTTGTAGGTGAGGTCGAGGGGACGTCCGCGCAGGCGGGCGGTGTAGGTGCCCTCGTCGATCGTGAGTTCCCCGAGAGTGATCTTGCCGGTGTTCTCCGGTCCCACCGCGACACCCGAGCGGCCCATGAGCAGGCGCAGGCGCGCGTCGAGCTCGGCCGGTCCGGTGCTGGACAGCAGGATGTCGTCGAGTCCCCATTCGGGGTTGACGGCCACGAGTCCGCCTTCGGTGAGCACGGCGACGACGGGCAATGCCGACCCGGTGCTGCCGAGCAGTCGGCACAGTCCTCGCGCGGCCGCGAGATCGGAGCGGGCATCGACGATGGCGATATCCGCCGAACCCGCCTCGAGCAGCGACGAAACTTCTGTAGGAGCCGGCCTGACCGAATGCGGGAGCAGCGCCAAGGACGGCAGGACCGCATCCGGATTCGGGTCGGAGGTCAGAAGGAGCAGCTCCACCGGGCCTCCAGTTCTTCGCGCGACCAGCGCGGATAGGGGTCGTAAACGTCGTGCAACAGACTAACGCCCCGATTGTTACCGCCATGTAAGCACGAGAATTCCGTGGACGGTCTCGGAGCGGACGGGCGCGGCCCGACCGACGGCGCGTCCGACACAATGGTGGGCGTGCGCAAACTGATCTTCGGTCTCGTAGTCCTGCTCGGACTCGCAGTCCTCGCCGACTTCGGCGCGGCGGCGTGGTCGGAATACCGCGTCTCGCGTGCGCTGCGGGAGGGTGGCGTTCTCGAATCCGATCCGGCGGTGACCATCCACGGCTTCCCCTTCCTCCTCCAGGCCCGCGACGGTCACTACGAGAACGTCGAGATCGTGGCCGACAACGTCCACACCGATCTGCTCGGGGACATCACGGTCGAGGCCAATCTGATCGGTGCGCACGCCGAGGCCGGTGAGCTGCTCGACGGGTCGATCCGGTCGGTGCCCGTCGACCTGCTGTACGGCCGCGTCATGCTCGACGCCACCGAGCTCGGACAGCTCTACGGCATCCCCGACCTGCAGGTTTCCGCTCCCCCGGCGAGCAAGTCCGACGGGACGGGCGGATCCGGCGGGTCCGGTCCGACGACCGCCGGCGGGGTCGTCCTCACGGGGACGGTGCCGGTCGGACCGGTGGATGCGACGGTGAGTGTCCAGGCCGATCTGGTGCTCGACGGCGACCGCGTCCACATCGTCGCGTCGGATCTCTACTTCGGCCCCGAGGGACGCGCCGACTTCTCGGTTCCCGACGTCCTGAAGCCGGCGGTGCTCGGACTGTTCACGACGACGATCGAGCCGCAGAATCTGCCGTTCGGCGTGCGGCCCACCTTCGTCGAGGCGCGGGGCTCCCGGATCGTCATCGAGGGCGAGGCCCGCGACGTCGTCATCGATCTGCAGGAAGTGCAGACGCCCGCATGATCGCAGTGATCGTCCTCGTGGCCGTGATAGTCGCCACACTGGCGGTGGGAACGGCCCTGCGCACCCGTTCCGGCAAGCTCCGCACCACCGGCGCCGGCGCCTCGGCGGGCACCCACGAACTCCATCCCGCGCTGGCCACAGCGGGTGTCGGTGACGGCGTACCGGTGATCCTGCATTTCTCCGCGCCGTGGTGCGGACCGTGCGCGGCCGTGCGACGGGTCGTCGTGCAGGTTCTCGACCGCGATCCCGGTCGGGCACGCGAGGTCGAGCTGGATCTCGACGAAAATCCGGTCCTGGCACGGAAACTCGGGGTGCTGTCGCTGCCCACTACCTTCGTCTTCGACGGCGAGGGGCGCGAACGGTTCCGCGCGTCCGGCGTTCCGTCCGTCGACGACCTGCGCACAGCCCTGTCGTCGTTGTGATCCCGGGGGTCCACCCCCGAGGGGACGTGCGTTAAACTCCCTCGCGTGCAGAACCGCCACGAGCTGATGCTCACCCGACGCCGCGCAGTCGATCTGTGCCGCCTCGGTGGCTGTTGTTGTCCCTGCTGAACGCATCGACGGGCTGGCCCCGATCCTTGCGGCACCGATGCCGCCGAACCGATGCGTCGCCCCGCGGTCGTATGAATACCCTCCGCCCAGCGAATCAGAATCCAGCAGGAGATTCCCCATGTCCGTATCCACTCCCCGCACGTCCGGTCGGCAGGTCGACGTCCGTGGCCCGCGTTTCGCGGCGTGGATCACCACCGGCGTCCTCGTCCTCGCCCTGGTCGTCGCCACCTTCTCTCCCGTCGCAGCGGCCGTGATCCTGGCCCTGCAGACGATCGTGTTCGCTCTCGGAGCGGCACTCGGCCCGCGACGCAGCCCGTACGGTGCGCTGTTCGCGAGGCTCGTCGCTCCCCGCCTCGGTGCTCCGATCGAGACCGAGCCGGTGGAGCCGCTGCGGTTCGCGCAGCTCGTCGGATTCGTCTTCGCCCTCGTCGGAACGGTCGCGTTCTTCGCCGACGCCATCGTCGTGGGCTCGGTGGCCGCAGGCTTCGCGCTGTTCGCGGCGCTGCTCAACGCCGCCTTCGGCGTGTGTCTCGGCTGCCGGATCCACCCGCTGGTCGCTCGAATGCGTCGCGTGCCCGCCTGACCGGCGGTCACCGAACTCGACATCCCACACCTCACCCTGGCACGGACCCTCGCACGGGTTCCGGTCACGGAAACCTCCCGGATTCCCTCACCGAAAGGAACACCCATGGCTCGCTCCGACGTCCTGGTCTCCGCCGACTGGGCAGAGCAGAACCTCACTGCGCCGAAGACCGTCTTCGTCGAGGTCGACGAGGACACCTCCGCCTACGACGGCGGCCACGTCGAAGGTGCCGTCAAGCTCGACTGGCGCAAGGACCTGCAGGACGCCGTCCGTCGCGACTTCCTGAACCGTGAGCAGTTCTCCGAGCTCCTCTCACGCAAGGGCATCGCCAACGACGACACGGTCGTGCTCTACGGCGGCAACAACAACTGGTTCGCCGCCTACGCCTATTGGTACTTCAAGCTCTACGGCCACCAGGACGTCAAGCTCATCGACGGCGGCCGCAAGAAGTGGGAGCTCGACGGCCGTCCGCTGTCGAAGGACGAGGTCACCCGCCCGGCCACCGAGTACAAGGCCGCCGAGCCCGACTACTCCATCCGCGCCTTCCGCGACGAGGTCATCGACTCGATCGGCACCAAGAACATCGTCGACGTGCGTTCGCCCGACGAGTTCTCCGGCAAGATCCTCGCCCCGGCGCACCTGCCGCAGGAGCAGGCGCAGCAGCGCGGCCACGTCCCCGGCGCCATCAACATCCCGTGGAGCACCACCGCCAACGAGGACGGCACCTTCAAGTCCGACGAGGACCTCGAGAAGCTGTACGCCGAGAAGGGCTTCGACGACAGCAAGGAGACCATCGCCTACTGCCGTATCGGTGAGCGCTCGAGCCACACCTGGTTCGTGCTCCAGGAGATCCTCGGCAAGAAGAACGTCAAGAACTACGACGGCAGCTGGGTCGAGTACGGCTCGCTCGTCGGTGCACCCATCGAACTGGAGGTCAACTGATCATGTGCGGCGCCCCTGT
Organism: Rhodococcus sp. DMU2021; assembly: GCF_019641445.1. NCBI lineage: Bacteria > Bacillati > Actinomycetota > Actinomycetes > Mycobacteriales > Nocardiaceae > Rhodococcus > Rhodococcus sp. DMU2021. Next base: position 102,327 of record NZ_JAIFKB010000008.1, on the reverse strand, counting down.
CCAAACCCAGACCCTGCCCGCCGGCGTGGACACCGAGAAGGAGACGGTCATCACCGGCCGTGTCCTGAACGCCGACGGCGAGCCCGTGGGCGGTGCGTTCGTGCGCCTGCTCGACGGCACCGACGAGTTCACCGCCGAGGTCGTCGCCTCGGCGACCGGCGACTTCCGTTTTTTCGCCGCCCCCGGCGACTGGAAGATCCGCGCCCTGTCGAGCTCCGGCAACGGCACCTCCACCGTGAGCCCCACCGCTCCCGGCGTGCACAACGTGGACGTGACGGTCGCCAAGTAATCCGGCCGGAACACCCCGCCGAAGGGCTCTGCTCCACCAGGAGCGGAGCCCTTCGTCGTACCGGAAAAGGGGTTGTCTAGAATGACCGCGTGGTCATCTTCTTCGAAATCCTGCTGGTCGCCGCGGCGCTCCTCATCACGTGGTTCGCGCTGTACACCATCTACCGCGTGGTCTCCGACGGATCGTGACGAACGACGGATCGGACGCCCAGCGGCGTAGCGGCGACGAGGCGATCGCCCGGGCCGCCGAGCGCGCTCGCGCCACCGCCGAGCTGAACCTTCCCGTCCTGGCCGGGCTGCCGGGCGCCGAGGACACCGCGAACCTGCGGCTCGGCCCCGACCTGAGCCCTGCCCTGCTCGCCGTCCTTCCCTTGGTCGGTGTGTGGCGCGGCGAGGGTGAGGCCAACGATCCCGAGACCGGCGACTATCCGTTCGGTCAGCAGATCACCGTCGCGCACAACGGCGGCGCGTATCTGGTGTGGGAGTCGCGCACGTGGCGTCTCGACGACTCGGGTGAATACGTGGGCGAGGATCGGCGCGAGAGCGGCTTCTGGCGCGTGTCCGGAACGGGCGCGCCCGACAGCGACGATCCCGAGACGCTCGAACTGCTGCTGACGCACAGCTCCGGCGTCGTCGAGCTGTACTACGGCACCGCACTCACCCAGTCCTCGTGGGAGCTCGCGACCGACGTCGTGATCCGCACCAAGTCCGGTGAGGTCGTCGGTGGCGCCAAGCGCCTCTACGGCATCGTCGACGGCGGCGACCTCGCCTACGTCGAGGAGCGCGTCACCGCCGACGGCGAACTGAAGCCCCGGATGTCCGCCCGCCTGTCACGCCACATCGGCTGACCAGGCCTCTTTCTTCCGAGACTCGAACGGTCCGGGTCTGTTCCCCTGTGAGGGAACAGACCCGGACCGTTTTTCTCAGTTCTCCTCGACGACCGTCGTGCCGGTGGCACTCTTCTTGTCGGCATGTTCACCGTCGCCTCGTACACGGAGTGCATCGGGTTCGCCGGCATGGACCCGGTGGATTCCGGCGTCCTCGGCATCCTCGGCTGCGTTCTCGCCGTCCTCGCACTCGTCCGGGATGGCCCGCGTGTGGATGACGACCTCGGGTGCGGGTAGTTCCTGAGCAGCCTCGAGTTCCTCGGCCGACCGCACCTCGGGCCACTGACGGGTGATCGGCTCCGGCCGCTCGCCCAGGTCCTCGCGGATACCGCGCACCAGGCTGTACATCATGATGAAGCCCATCACGAAGAACGGCAGACCCACCACGGTGATGACCTGTTGCAGGGCGTCGAGCCCGTCCTTACCGGTCGCGACGAGCATGGTCGCTGCGACCAGGCCCATGAGCACCGCCCAGAACAAGCGCTGATGGATGGGCGCCTTCCCCTCGTGACCGGCCGCCATCATGTCGAGCACCATCGCGGTCGAGTCCACCGAGGTGACGAAGAAGATCACCACCAGGATGATCGCGATGCCGGACACCAGGCCGGTGAGGGGGAAGTTGCCGAGGAATTCGAACAACGCACCCGGGATGTCCCCGTCACCCACGACCCGCTCGACGAGACCACCGTTGCCCTCGAGTTCGATGTGGAACGAGCCCATCCCGAAGATGCTGAACCAGATCACCGAGAACAGCACGGGCAGACCGAGGACACCGCCGACGAACTCGCGGATGGTGCGGCCTCGCGAGATGCGCGCGATGAAGATGCCGACGAAGGGCGACCACGTGATGGTCCACGCCCAGTAGAAGACCGTCCAGGTGTTCTGCCAGCCGGAGTCGGCGAAGGTGTCGTTCCAGAACGCCAGGCGCGGCAGGGCCTCGGCGTAGATACCGGCCGACTCGATCATGCCCTTGAGCAGGAACAGACTCGGTCCGGTGACGAGCACGAAGACCAGCAACATCACGGCCATGCCGATGTTGATGTTCGACAGGCGCTTGATGCCCTTGTCGAGACCGAGAGCGACCGAGATGCCGGCCATCACCGTCACGATCGCGATGAGGGCGATCTGGACGATCCCGGATTCCTGGATGTCGAACAGCTGCGCGAGACCGGCGTTGATCTGCAGGGTGCCCAGGCCGACCGAGGTCGCGACACCGAAGATGGTGCCGATGATCGCGACGACGTCGATGGTCTTGCCGATCGGGCCGTAGATGCGACCTCCGAGCAGGGGCGCGAAGATCGAGCTGACGCGCGGCGGCAGGTGCCGCTTGTAGATGAAGTAACCGAAGCCCAGGCCGGGCAGGGCGAAGATCGTCCAGGTGTGCAGTCCGAAGTGGTAGAGCGCGAAGCCCATGGCCTCTTCCGCGGCCTCCACGGACTGCGGCTCGACATCTTGCATGGGCGGGTTCGCGAAGTGGGAGATCGGCTCGGCGACGCCCCAGAACATGAGGATCGTGCCGATACCGGCGGCGAACAACATGGCGAACCACGCCAGGGTCGAGTGCTCGGGCCGTTCGTCGTCGCCGCCGAGCCGGACCCGGCCGTAATGGGTGAAGGCGATTCCGACGAGGAAGAGCAGGAAGGTCGTGACGCCCAGGATGTAGAACCATCCGAGGTTCGTCATGATCCAGTTGGACGCGGTACTGAAGATGGAATCGACGCCGTCGGTGAACGCGATCGTCACGACGACGAAGAGCAGCGCGATGAGCGCAGAAGAGAAGAAAACCCCCGGTGACGTGCGCAATCTTAACGAATCGTGAGCTTTTTGAAGTATCGGCACCAAACCGGTGTACCCAGAACGGACGAACTTGTACACCCGAAACGCCGATTTTGCACGAATGCGAACAGCCCCCGAGCCGCACCGCCGCACGGATCGCTCCGTGGACCGGCGGTCCCGATCGGACGGACCGGGAGCTCGGGGGCCGGGTGACTACCTGGGATTCGCCAGCCGCGCGCGGTCGGTGAATTCCGTCGTCTCGAGCAGCTAGCGGGTAGCCACCTCACGCGTCCGAATATCAATCACTTCCAGACCACCTCCTTCCTCGTGTACCAGCGAAACTACGCTTCGTTCACGAGGCGGGCAACGCATTTTTCTCGACGCGAACGACCAGGTCGGCGGCGGTATCCGCGGGCAGGCGGTGGGTGACCACCACGACGGTGCGCTCGGGGCCGACCAAGCGTGCGTCGCGGTCCAGGAGGAGTCGCTGCATCAGGTCGGCGCTCTCGTCGTCGAGATGTTCCGTGGGTTCGTCGAGCAGCAGGATCCGTGCGGGCGACAGCAGAGCCCGGGCCAGCAGGAGGCGACGGCGCTGCCCACCGGAGACCGTGCGGGCTCCGGCCCCCAGGACGGTGTGGACTCCCTGCGGGAGTCCGTCCACCCACTCCCCCAGCCCCACGGCGCCGAGGGCGGCCAGTGCCTCGTCCTCGTCCACGTCGCCCCGCGCGACACGCAGGTTCTCGAGGATCGACGTGTCGAACAGGTGGGCGTCCTCCGCGAAGAAGCCGATCTTGCGGCGCAGGGCCGCGGGATCGATGTCCGCGAGGTCGACACCGTCGAGCGTCACTGCGCCTCCGCGTGGGGCGAGCAGACCCGCGAGCGTCATGAGCACGGTGGTCTTGCCGCTGCCGCTGCCGCCCACGATCGCGACGCGACAGCCCGGCCTCAGGTCGAGGTCGACCGGTTCCGTGGACGGTCCGCCGGGCCATCCGCCACGCAGACCCACCGCACGTAGCCGGCCGGGTCCGTCGGCCGGTTCGATGCCGTGCGGCACCGTCCTGTCGGCGCGGTCGAGCATCTCCGTGATGCGACCGGCCGCCAGGCGTGCGCGGTTGAGGGTCTGCGCGGCTGCCGGGAGGACGGCGGTGGCCTCGAACGCCGACAGCGGCAGCAGGACGAGGATGCCGAGTGTCGTCGGGCTCATGGCCGCCGGACCGGAGCCGAAGACGGCGATACCGACGAGGAGCGCACCGAGCACACTCGCGCCGACCGCGAGGGGTGCGGCCGCGTCGGCGAACGCCGCGGGGACCGCGGAACGGTCGGTGGCACGGACGGAGGCGACGTTCGCGGCGCGGGCCCGCCGGGTGAGCGGGTCGAGCCGTCCCGCGACCCGCAGTTCCGCCGCGTGGTCCAGCACCGTGACCGCGTCCTCGGTGAAGCGGGTCCGTGCGGCGTTCGCATCGGCGTCCGCACGGGCCGCGGCGCGGGCGGACAGCCACGGTGCGAACAGTCCGGCAACGAGCAGCGCCGCGGCGAGGACCGCGCCGGCAGCGGGAGCGATGACGGTGAGGGTCACGACCGCCGCGAGGGAGAGCACGGCCGCGACGGCGATGGGCACGAGTGCGCGCACCACGACGTCGCCGAGAGCGTCGACGTCGGCACCGGTGCGCGCGAGCAGGTCGCCGCGTCCCACGCCCAGGGCGGCGGCCGGGTCGCCGTCCGCGAGTCGCCGGTAGAGATTCGCGCGGGCCGAGGTGGTGCCGCGCAGCGCGGTCTCGTGCGTTGCGAGTCGTTCGAAGTAGCGGAACAACCCGCGGGAGATTCCCAGCGCCCGCACCGCGACGACCGCGACGGTCAGGTCCAGGACGGGCGGCATCTCCCATGCCCGCACGATCAGCCACGCCGAGAGACCGGCGAGCAGCAGGGCACTGCCGAGGGTCGCGACACCGGCGAGGACGGCGAGCAGCACTCGGCGCGGCTCGAGCTCGAGCAGGGCCATCGCCCGGCGCAGATCCTTCACCGGGACACCTCCGTCGGTGCTGCGTGGACGGTGACGACCTCGTCCGCGATGGCGAGCAGGGTGGGGCGATGCGCCACGACCACCACGGTGCGGCCGGCCGCGGCGAGCCCGCGCAGCGTGGACAGGACGGTGGCCTCGGTGTCCTCGTCGAGGTGGGCCGTGGGTTCGTCGAGCAGCAGGACCGGGCGCGGGGAGGCGAGGGTGCGGGTGAGCGCCAGTCGCTGACGTTGGCCGAGCGACAGGCCCGTGCCGCCGGCCCCCACGACGGTCCGCCAGCCGTCCGGGAGTTCGGCGAGCACACTGTCGAAGCCGGTGGCGGCGCAGACGTCGTCGAGTTCGGTGGCCTCCGGGTCGACACCGGTGAGTCGCAGATTGTCGGCGAGCGTGCCGGGCAGCAGCACCGGCCGCTGCGGAAGCCACGCCATCTGCGACCACCAGTTCTCGTCGCCCGCGACGGGACGTCCGTCGACGGTGACGGTCCCCTCGCTCGGCTCGGCGAGCCCGAGCAGCGCCAGCAGGGCGGTGGACTTGCCGGCCCCGTTGGCGCCGGTGAACGCGGTGATCCGGCCGGGACGGCAGATCGCGTCGAGCCGGTGCGGGGCGCAACCGTCGCGGCCGGGCACGGAGACGCCGTCGAAGACGATCTCGCAGTTCGCGACCCGGTCGGTGCCGGTCGTGTCCGTGGAGGTGCGACGCGAGGAGGCGCGGCGAGAGGAGGCGCGGCGAGAGGAGGCGGCGTCCGGCACCGAGTCGAGCACGGCGAATGCCTTGTCGGCCGCCGCCATCCCGTCCTCGGCGGCGTGGAACTTGCTGCCGACGGTGCGCAGCGGGAGGTAGGCCTCCGGCGCGAGGATCAACGCGGTGATGCCGGCTTCGAGGGGCATGGATCCGTAGACGAGGCGCATACCGATGCTCACGGCGACGAGGGCGACGGACAGCGTCGCGAGGAATTCGAGGACCGTGCCGGACAGGAAGGCCACGCGCAGGGCCGACATCGTAGTCGCGCGATGCTCGTCGCCGAGTTCGCGCACGCGATCGGCGGGCCCCTTCTCACGACCGAGGGCGCGCAGTGTGGGAAGACCCGCGAGGAGGTCGAGCAGTTGTGACGACAGTGTCGTCATCGCGCGCAGGGTGCGGTCGGCCTTGCCTTTGGTGAGCAGGCCGATGAGGATCATGAAGATCGGGATGAGCGGCAGCGTGATCACGACGATGACCGCCGAGGTGAGGTCGTGCAGGGCGATCACGACGATCGTCACCGGGGTGAGGATCACGGCCAGCAGCAGCGCCGGCAGATAGCCGGTGAGATATTCCTTCAGCCCGTCGAGTCCGCGGGTGAGAACCACCGCGATCTCGTCGCGTCGCGGGTCGAGTTCGCGCGGGGGCAGATTCGCCGCGGAATCGAGGACCTCGTGTTCGAGTTCGGCGACCACGCGGGTCGCGGACCGGTGCGCGTACCGCGACTGCAGCCACGTCACCGCGACCCGCACGACGATCGCCACCGCGAGGATCGCCAGTTCGGTCGTCCAGTCGCCGACGGACCGGGCGTCGGTGGTGATGACGCCCGCGAGGACCCGTCCGATCATGAGTGCGGTGACGACGACCATCACGACATCGACCACCGAGGTGACCACGGTCAGGACGAGATATCCGCGGGCTGCGGCCGAGTAGCGCCACAACCGCGGGTCCACCGGCCCCCGCCGACGCGCGGGCGCGTCGGCGGGGGCTGCGGACTGCGTCATGCTCACTTCGAGCCGATCTTCAGACCGATCGAGTGCGGGATGTGGTCGGTCGACAGACGCTGACGGAACACCCAGTACGTCCAGCCCTGGTAGGCGAGGACGACCGGGGTCATGAACGCTGCGGCCCACGTCATGACCTTCAGTGTGTACGGGCTCGACGACGCGTTCTCGATCGTCAGCGACCAGGACGGGTCGAGGGTCGACGGCATGACGTTCGGGAACAGCGACGCGAACAGCAACACCGAGGTCGCGGCGATCGCGACGGTGGTGAACACGAACGCCCAGCCCTCACGCGCGACGATGGTCAGCGCGACCACCGCGAGCAGGGAGATCGCCGCCACGGCGACGAGCGCGATCGTCCAGCCCTTGCCGTAGGCGAGTTGGGTCCACACCACGAACGCACCGGCCACGAGGACGGCGGGCACGGCCAGCTTCCGCGACATCGCCACGGCATCCGTCCGGACCTGTCCCTCGGTCTTGAGCGCGATGAACACCGCGCCGTGCAGCGCGAAGACCAGCGCCGTCGTCGCACCGCCGAGCAGGGCGTACGGGTTCAGCAGGTCGAAGAATCCGCCGACGTACTGCTTGTCGGCGTCGATCGCCACGCCGCGCACGATGTTCGCGAACGCCACACCCCACAGCACGGCGGGCACCCACGAGCCGAAGATGATCCCCCAGTCGCAGCGGCGACGCCAGGTCGGATCGTCGACCTTGCCGCGCCACTCGATGGCGCACACCCGCACGATCAGGGCGAGCAGGATCAGCAGCAGCGGGAGATAGAAGCCCGAGAAGAGGGTCGCGTACCACTCGGGGAACGCCGCGAACAGCGCACCACCCGCGGTGATGAGCCAGACCTCGTTGCCGTCCCAGACCGGACCGATCGTGTTGAGCAGCACCCGGCGCCGGGTGTCCGCCTCGACGGTCCTACCGCGGCCGAGCACCGGGAAGTGCATGCCCACACCGAAGTCGAACCCCTCGAGGACGAAGTAGCCGGTGAACAATACTGCGATGAGAATGAACCAGATTTCCTGAAGTCCCATGTCCGCCCACTCCTAGTACGCGAAGGACAGCTGTTTCGGCTGCGTGTCGTCGGTATCGTCGTCGGAGCCCGGCGGTTGCGCGTCGTGCTCCTGCGGGCCTTCCATCGCGTACTTGCGGATGAGCCAGAACCACACCACGCCGAGCGCTGCGTAGACGAGGGTGAAGGCGATCAGCGAGGTGAGCACCGTTCCTGCCGCATGATCGGAGACACCCTGGTCGACGGTGAGCCGGATCATGTCCACGCCCGTGGGATTCGGATGCACCACCCAGGGCTGCCGGCCCATCTCGGTGAAGATCCAGCCCGCACTGTTGGCGAGGAAGGGCGTGGGGATCGCGACGAGCGACAGCGTCGAGAACCACCTCTGGTCGGGCACCCGGCCGCCGCGGGTGACCCACAGCCCGGCCAGGGCCAGGGCCGCGGAACCGGCGGCGAGGCCGATCATCGCGCGGAACGACCAGTAGGTGACGAACAGGTTGGGCTTGTAGTTGCCGGGGCCGAATTGCTGTTCGTACTGCGCCTGCAGGTCCTCGACGCCCTGGAGGGTCACGCCGCTGAACTCGCCCTGCGCGAGGAAGGACAGCACGTAGGGCACGTCGAGGACGTGGATCACGCCATCGCAGTCGTTGTGCGTGCCGATCGTGAGGATCGAGAAGTTGGGGTCGGTCTCGGTGTGGCACAGCGACTCGGCCGAGGCCATCTTCATCGGTTGCTGCTCGAACATGAGCTTGGCCTGGACGTCACCGGTGACGAACAACCCGATGCCCGAGATGATCATGACCATCAGGCCGAGGCGGGTCGCGGGGCGGAACAGTCCGCGGGCGTCGTTCTCGAGGCGCTGGGCCTCCTCGGGTTCCGAGGTGCGGATCTCGGCGGCGCGTCGCATGTTGCGGACCATCCACCAGCCACCGATGCCGGCGACGAAGGTTGCGGCGGTGAGGAATCCGCCGGCGACCGCGTGGGGGAAGGCTGCGAGCGCGGTGTTGTTGGTGAGCAGTTCCCAGATGCTCGTCAGCTCGGCGCGGCCGGTCTCGGGGTTGTAGGTGGCCCCGACGGGATGCTGCATGAACGAGTTCGCCGCGATGATGAAGAAGGCGGAGGCGTTCACGCCGATCGCGACGAGCCAGATGGTCGCGAGGTGCACGAGTTTCGGCAGGCGCGTCCAGCCGAAGATCCACAGGCCGAGGAAGGTCGACTCCATGAAGAAGGCGACGAGACCTTCGAGGGCGAGGGGTGCGCCGAAGACGTCGCCGACGAAGCGGGAGTACTCGCTCCAGTTCATGCCGAATTGGAATTCCTGCACGATGCCGGTCGCGACACCGAGCGCGAAGTTGATCAGGAACATCTTCCCGAAGAACTTCGTGAGGCGGTACCAGTGATCCTTGCCGGTGACCACCCACATCGTCTGCATGATCGCGACGAGCGGCGCGAGGCCGATCGTCAACGGCACGAGGATGAAGTGATACACCGTCGTGATCCCGAACTGCCACCGGGACAGATCCAAGACGTCCATTGCCACTCCGAGTGAGGCCCGGTCGATACGGAGATCCAGAGCGGGGCCGACGCTGCGGTTCTCGTTCGCGAAGACACGCCGGTAGTACTGCTCCGGCCTTGCTACTACCGAATGTAGTAGCGATTGCGCGAAGTGGGACAGGTTCGTGTCGCCCGACACATCGGACTCACGTCACATCGGATACGGATCACCCGCGGGGGCACACCCGCCGCCACTCAGGAAGCTGCATCGACCGATTCGCTCACGAAGCGGCGTCGACCGCCTCGTCGACGAGGCCTTCGATCTCGCCCTCCTGGACCCGCGAGACCAGCGCGTGCCCGTTGAGGGTGTGCACCCGCACCGCGAGCGCCACGCTGGAGATCAGCCAGAGACCGTCGGCGACGACGAGATCCGCCGGGCGCAGCGGCTCGTACCGGACCGTGAAGTCCCGCTCCCCCGCCAGGTCGAACAGTGCCTGCTGCGTGGTACCGGGGAGGATCCCCTGCTCCGGCGGCGGAGTGAGCAATGTCCGGCCACGCGCGACGAGCACCGTCGACCGCGGACCCTCGAGCACGTAGCCCTCGGCACTGACGAAGATCACGTCGTCGGCGCCGACCGACTCGGCGTGACGCAGTGCCGCCATGTTCGTCGCGTACGACAGCGTCTTGGCACCGAGGAGCTGCCACGGCGCCTTCTGCGCCAGATCGGTCGAAAAACCCCGTTCGAGGGTCACCACGGACACGCCGTCGCGCCGTGCGATGCCGACACGCTCGGCCACCGGCGTCACGAGCAGGAAGGCCGTCGGCGTGTCGGCGCCCTCACGACCACGCGTGTAGACCAGGCGCAGCACGCCCTCCTGCTCGGCGCCCCACTGTTCGAGTGCCACGTCGACGGCGAGCCGCCAGTCGTCGCGATCGGGTTCGGGCAACTGTGCGGCGGCCGCGGACGCCGCGAGCCGGGCGAGATGCAGTTCGAGCGCACGCGCCCGGCCGCCTCGCACGAGCAACGTCTCGAACACCCCGTCGCCACGAAGAACACCGAAATCGTCGGCGTGCAGAAGGGGTGCGTCCGCATCCCTCACCTCGCCGTCCAGCGTCACCAGCACCCGCTCAGCCATGGCGCTCAGCCTAGCCACTGGAAGACCTGTCGGCCGGTTCCCCATAGACTGGTGTCGTGACCGAGTCTCCGATCGTGTCCGAAAGCGCCCTTCTCGCACTTCCCGGCGCAGTCGCCTCGCCTTCCGGCGGGCCCGATGCCGGACTTCCCTGGCATTACGGCGACCCGCTCGGCGAGCAACGTGCCGCCGCTACGTCCGCCGCCGTGGTCGACCGTTCCACCCGCTTCGTCCTCGCTGTTCCGGGCGACGAACGCCTGAGCTGGCTGCACACCATTTCCAGCCAGCACATCGCGTCGCTCCCGAACGGCACCTCCGCCGAGAACCTGAGCCTCGACGCGAACGGCCGCGTCGAACACCACTTCGTGCAGACCGACCTCGACGGCGTGACGTGGATCGACACCGAAGCCGACCGCGGACCCGACCTGCTGGCCTTCCTGAAGAAGATGGTGTTCTGGGCGAAGGCAGAACCCCGCAACGGCAACGAACTCGCGGTCCTGAGCCTCCTCGGGCCGGACGCCGGCAGCCCCGCCGTGCTCGCCGTGCTCGGGATCGACGCGCTGCCGGCCGAACCCTATGCCGCCGTCGCCCTGCCCGCCGGTGGCTTCGTCCGCCGCATGCCGTGGCCCACCGAGCACTCCTTCGACCTCCTGGTGCCACGCGAGTCGCTCACCGCGATCTTCACCGCCCTGCGGGACGCCGGCGCGCGTCCGGCCGGCAGCTGGGCGTTCGAGGCCCTGCGCGTCGAAGCGGTCCGTCCCCGGATCGGTGTCGACACCGACGAGCGCACCATCCCCCACGAGGCCCGCTGGGTCGGCGGACCCGAGCAGTACGGCGCCGTCCACCTCGACAAGGGCTGCTACCGCGGTCAGGAGACCGTCGCGCGGGTCCACAACCTCGGCAAGCCCCCGCGACATCTCGTCCTTCTCCATCTCGACGGCTCGGCCGACGGACGACCCGAGACGGGCGACGACATCACCGCCGGAGGTCGCGCGGTCGGACGCATCGGCACGATCGTCGACCATCACGAACTCGGGCCGATCGCGCTTGCGCTCGTCAAGCGCACCATCACGCCCGACACGGCCCTCGTCGCAGGACCGTGCGCGGCGTCCATCGACCCCGACTCCATCCCTCCCGACGACGGCATCCAGGCAGGAAGGGCGGCGGTCGACCGATTGCGCGGCCGGTGACCGCCGAGACGGCCGGCACGCGGCCGGCGACCTCGGGGACCGTCGCAGCGGTCTGCGTCGTGCACACGCTGCACGAGACCGGACTGCGGCGTAATCCCGTCACCGCGATCGACAAGCGTCCCGTCGACGGGCCGGTGCACGTCGGCGAGCTCGGCTTGACCGGCGACCGCCAGTGCGACACCGCCAACCACGGCGGCGTCCACAAGGCCGTCTACGCCTTCTCTCAGGACGAGTCGCGCCGCTGGGGCACCGAACTCGACCGGGAACTGCCCATCGGCTGGTTCGGCGAGAATCTGCACGTCGCCGGGTTCTCCCCCACCGACGCCGTCATCGGCGAGCGGTGGCGCGTCGGCGACGGCGGTCTGCTCCTCGAGGTGACCGGCCCCCGTACCCCTTGCCGCACCTTCGCGATCCGTTCGGAGGAGGGCGACTGGGCCACCCGGTTCGTCGCTCGCGGCGATTGCGGCGCGTACCTGAAGGTGATCTCCGAGGGACCGGTGGCCGCGGGCGACCGCATCGTCGTCGAGCACGTCCCCTCCCACGCGGCCACGGTGCGCGATCTGTTCACCGGGCAGGGCCACGAGCGGGTCGCCGCGATGCTCGAGCAGCAGGCCGACATCGCTCCCGGCGTCGCCGACAAGGCCCGCCGCCTCGCCGGACGACCACAGGAGGGGCGGGCACGGAAGGGAGAGAGTCGTTGAGCGTCGAACTGGTCGAGGTGGTGCGCTCGGGCTTCCGGGAGTGCATCCACCGCGGCTCGCTGATCGTTCTGGACCCGGACGGCGAGGTCCTCGTCTCGCTGGGCGAGGTGCACACGCCGATCTATCCGCGGTCGTCGAACAAGCCGATGCAGGCGGTCGCGCTGCTGCGCGCCGGCTTCGTCCCCCGCGACTCCGCCGAACTCGCGATCGCCACGGCGTCGCACGAAGGTGAGGCCGACCACGTGGAGGCCGTCGAGCGGATCCTGTCCGGTGCCGGTTTCACCGAGAAGGACCTGCGCTGCCCGACGGATCTGCCCGGCAACGAACTCACCCGCGCCGAGGTGCTCGCCGCCGGACGCACGCCGCGGTCGATCTACATGAACTGCTCGGGCAAGCACGCGGCGATGCTCGCGGCGTGCGCGGCGAACGGCTGGGACACCGACGGCTACACCGACGCCGGCCACCCGCTGCAGCAGCTGGTGACCGAGACGATCCTCGAACTGACCGGCGACATCGAGGACACCGATCTCGGAATCGACGGCTGTGGTCTGCCGATCGTGCCCGTCCCCCTGTTCAATCTCGCCCGCGCCTACTCGCGGCTCGCGACGGCGGAGGTCGGCACGCCCGAGCGCGCCGTCGCCGACGCGGTGCGCGAGCATCCGTTCCTGATCTCCGGCACCGGCAAGGACGATCTGAAGCTCATGCGCGCGGTGGGCGGTCTGCTGTGCAAGGCGGGCGCCGACGGGATCCACGCCGGCGCGCTGCCGGACGGCACATCTTTCGCCTTCAAGATCGACGACGGGCACGAGCGGGCACGCCTCCCGCTCACCGCGGCCCTGCTCCACCGCCTCGGAGCGGGTGCCGCCGCGAACGCCGCGACCTTCGATTCCGAACGGCTGGCGGTGCTCTCGTCGGCACCGGTCTTCGGTGGTGGCGTGCGAGTCGGCACCGTCCGGGCCGTCCCGGGGGTGTTCTGAAGGGCATCTCTATCACATTTCAACAGCATTCATGCAGGTCGGGTCGTTATGAGGCGTAACGGACACCGGCCCAGCCGGGTGTGTGGAGGCGCAACCGAAGTTTCCACGCTAAAGTGGGCGTCAGGAAAATACTCAACACACCGGGGCCGCCACTTTTCCCCAGGCCGCCCCGTCAAAGCGCGAGGGGGTTGGCCATGGGCCGCGGCCGGGCTAAGGCAAAGCAGACCAAGGTTGCACGGCAACTCAAGTACAGCTCGCCGTCCACCGACTTCGAGAGCCTCCAGCGAGAGCTGTCTGGCGGAGCAACCAACTCGCAGCGGGACGAAGTCTTCGCCGAGCAACGTTCCGGTTGGGACGACGACTACGACGACGACTGGCGTCGCTGACCTGATATCACTCTCCGACGGAGGGGGAGGCCGACTTTCGGCTCCCCCTCCGTCGGTGGTGTGGTCGGCGTTCGACGCGAGGCCGGACGGCGCTCGTCACCGTCCGCAGCCTTCGAGCCTGTGACTTCCGAGTTCACAACACGGCAGTAGCCGAGAGGCCGGTTCCCCCATTCATCCTGGGGGAACCGGCCTTTCGTCGTGTTCGCGTCGGGCGACGCGCGCCCGTCAGAAGCGCGGGTGGTCTCCGAGCAGCACCGCGCGCTCGTCGGCGCCGTCCTGCGCCTTGCGGACCGTGCCGAGCGTCCAGCAGTCGATGTGCCGGGCGGTGAGCACCGCCAGAGCCCGGTCGACGTCCTCGGGGGCCACGATGGCCACCATGCCGACGCCCATGTTGAAGGTCTTTTCCATCTCGACCCGCTCGACCCGTCCGCGCTGCGCGATGAGGCCGAAGACCGGAGCCGGGCTCCAGGTGGTGCGGTCGAGCTCTGCGACGAGCCCCTTGGGCATCACGCGCGCGAGGTTCGCGGCGAGACCACCACCGGTGACGTGGCAGAAGGTACGCACCTCGGTCTCGGCGGCGAGCGCGAGGCAGTCCTTGGCGTAGATACGGGTGGGCTCGAGCAGCTCCTCGCCGAGGGTGCGACCGAACTCGTCGACGTGCGCCGTCAGGCTCATCTTGCCGATGTCGAGCAGCACCTTGCGGGCGAGCGAGTAGCCGTTCGAGTGCAGACCCGAGGCGCCCATCGCGATGACGACGTCGCCGGGGCGCACGCGGTCGGGTCCGAGCAGCTTCTGGGCCTCGACGACACCCACGCCGGTCGCGGACAGGTCGTAGTCGTCGGCCGCCATGACGCCCGGGTGCTCGGCGGTCTCGCCACCGAGCAGCGCGCAACCGGCCTGGACGCAGCCCTCGGCGATGCCGGCGACGATCTCCGCGACCCGCTCGGGCACCACGCGGCCGACGGCGATGTAGTCCTGCAGGAAGAGCGGCTCGGCGCCGCAGACCACAAGGTCGTCGACGACCATGGCGACGAGGTCGAGACCGACCGTGTCGTGCTTGTCGAGTGCCTGCGCCACCGCGAGCTTGGTGCCGACACCGTCGGTGGACGCCGCGAGCAGCGGCTCCTTGTATCCGTCCTTGAGCGCGAACAGACCGGCGAACCCACCCAGGCCGCCCATGACCTCCGGGCGGGTGGCCCTCTTCGCGTGCGGGGCGAACAGTTCGACGGCTCGGTCACCGGCCTCGATGTCCACGCCCGCCGCGGCGTAGGAAGCTCCGGGGGTTGCGTCCTCGGTCATGAGTTGTCGGCTCCAGCCTCGAGTTGTGTCTTGTCGTGAAATATCTGGCTACATGCGGGCAGGCACACCTGCGTCCGGGCATGCGAAACGCACGCCGAACCGTGCCGACCGCGGCACTTACGGTACCCGACCAGCTTCTACGGCCGACTGAGAACGTCCGCGTTGTCGTTGTCCAACACGGTCGGGGTGGCCGAATCGGTGTCGACGACGCCGGCGAGGACGTCCTTGCCCGCCTGATGTTCGCTGGGGAGGGCGATCGGGTAGTGGCCGTCGAAACATGCAGCGCACAAACGGGATGCGGGCTGCTCGGTGGCGCCGATCATGCCGTCGATCGAGATGTAGCCGAGCGAGTCGGCACCGATCGACCTGCGCACCATCTCGACCATCTCGTCGTAGTCGTGCCCCTCCTCGACGGTGTCGCGGGTACCTGCACCGTTGGCGATCAGCTCGGCCGGCGACGCAAAGTCGATGCCGTAGAAGCAGGGCCACTTGACCGGCGGCGAGGCGATGCGCACGTGGATCTCGAGAGCACCGGCCTCGCGCAGCATGCGGATCAGGGCGCGCTGGGTGTTGCCACGCACGATCGAGTCGTCGACGACGACGAGGCGCTTACCGCGGATCACCTCGCGCAGCGGGTTGAGCTTGAGCCGGATACCGAGCTGGCGGATGGTCTGGCTGGGCTGGATGAAGGTGCGGCCGACGTAGGCGTTCTTCATCAGGCCCTGGCCGTACGGGATCCCCGAGCCCTGCGCGTAACCGACGGCGGCCGGGGTGCCCGACTCGGGTACCGGGATGACCAGATCGCCGTCGATCGGGTGTTCCTTCGCGAGCCGGCGGCCGATCTCCACGCGGGTCGCGTGGACGGAGCGACCGGCGATGGTCGAGTCGGGGCGCGCGAGGTAGACGTACTCGAAGACGCAGCCCTTGGGTTCGGGGTTCGCGAAGCGCGACGAGCGCACACCGTCCGCGTCGATCGCGAGCAGTTCGCCGGGCTCGATGTCGCGAACGAAGGAGGCACCGACGATGTCGAGGGCGGCGGTCTCGCTGGCGACGACCCAGCCGCGGTCGAGGCGTCCGAGGCACAGCGGGCGGATACCCCAGGGGTCGCGGGCCGCGTAGAGGGTGTGCTCGTCCATGAAGGTCAGGCAGAACGCGCCGCGCAGCTGCGGGAGCAGCTTCATGGCGGCCTCTTCGATCGTGCTGTCCTTCGCGCCGTGAGCGAGCAACGCACCGACGGTGTCGGAGTCGGAGTTCGCCGCACCGGGCCGTGTGGGATCGAGCACGCCGAGACGACGTCCGCGTTCGGCGAGTTCGGCGGTGTTGACGAGGTTGCCGTTGTGGCCGAGCGCGACGCCCGAGCCGGCGGCGGTGGTGCGGAAGATCGGCTGCGCGTTTTCCCAGGTCGTCGACCCGGTTGTGGAATAACGGCAGTGGCCGATGGCGATGTGGCCGGTCATCGCGGCGAGCGTCTGCTCGTCGAAGACCTGGCTGACGAGACCGAGATCCTTGAACACGAGCACCTGCGAACCGTCGGCCACGGCGATGCCCGCAGCTTCCTGCCCTCGGTGCTGCAGCGCATAGAGACCGTAGTAAGTGAGCTTCGACACGTCCTCGCCGGGAGCCCACACTCCGAACACTCCGCACTCTTCGCGGGGTTCGTTCTCGGGTTCGGTGGAGGCGAGAAGATTACGTGTGTGGACCGACAGATCGGCACTGGTCACGGACGTGCTCCCTGAGGCTGGACAAGCGGGGCTCCCCCCATTCTACGGGCAGCGCGGGGTGCTTCTTCCCGGACGCCCGGCGTGAACCCCGGCGAACGTCAGAGTCGGGCGATCGGGAGCAGCCGTCCGATCTCCGCTGCGCGCCCACCCGACGCCTCCACCGCACCCGAGTCCACGGCCCCGGCGAAATCGATGCTGCCGACCACCAGACGCAGCCACGTCCGCGGATCGGTCTCGACGACGTTCGGTGGTGTCCCCCGCGTGTGACGCGGGCCTTCGATGCACTGGACGGCCACGAAAGGCGGCACCCTAACCTCCACACTCGACCCAGGGGCTATCTGCTCGAGGCTGCGGGCACTGAGCCGCACAGCGGCGGCGAGATCGGAGCGCGGCGGTTTCTCGTCGCTCTCCCCCCTCATCCACGGACCCACCCGTTCGAGAGCTGCGCGCAGTTCGGCGGGGTCGACGGGTCTCCGGGGTGCCATGGCAGCACACCCTAGCGACGCGCGTCGCGCTCGGAAGTACGCAGCCTCGTCGCGATGCCCACGGCGACGGCCCCGCCGGCGTTGATCGCCAGGTGCAGGAGCATCGGCGCGACGACGCTGCCGGTCCGTCGTCGCAGTTCGTCGAACACCACCCCGCTCAGGGCGGTGAGCGCGACGGTTCCGGGCACCGAGTCCCCGGCGTGCCGGGCGGGGGCGACGTGCCAGAGCCCGAAGGCTACCGAGGTCAGCACCCGGTGCCACCTCCGTGACTCGCGGCGGGTCAGGGCGTACAGAACCGATCGGAACAGCAGCTCCTCGGCCAGGACCGTCCCGAAGGGGATGTGCACGAAGACCCACTCGGTGTGGTCGGCGCGTCGCGCTCCGGCGGCCATCCGCCGTCGTACGGGTGGGACGGCGAGCATCACCGTGTAGGCCGCGACGGGCAGGACCACCGACGCGGTCCCCCACCGCAGGCCCTTCCCTGCCCCGCGCCAGCCGAGCTCGGTTGCGGAGACCCCGGCCGCGCGGGTCGCCGCGGCGAGCGCGACACCGAATCCGGCGTTCGCTGCGGCCCGGCCGCGCGGACCGAGATCCATCGCCGGGAGGACGAGGTTGTTCCACGCGACCAGCGCGGCGGCACATCCCGCAGCGGTGCAGCTCATGGCGGTACCGGTCACTGCAGCGACTCGCGATGTCATTTCTCGGGCCCGTCGTCCTCCGCGAACGCCTCGAGGGCGATGCGCACCCGCTCGGTGTCGTTCTCGCTCCAGCCCTCGGGCTGGGTGATCTCGATCCATCCCTCGAGCACCGCCGACCCGTAGTTGTGGCCGTGTCCGTCGGGGACGCCGGCAGCGTTGGTGAGGTCTGCGGAGACCTGCCAGAAGGTGACGAAGGGGAACCACCGCATCTGCGGCAGCCGGTCGCGTCCGGGCGGCTCCGACAGCCAGTCGGGGCGGGAGAACAACAGGTCCGGCGACCACCAGACGACGGGATCCGAGGCGTGCTGGATGTAGAGCACGCGCGGCGACAGCCACGGTGTGTCGGGCTCGTGGATCGCCTCCCGGCTGTCTGCGAAGCGCACGACGAGACCGTCCGCGTACACCGGTTGCACCTCGGTCGTGCCGGGATCGCGGCGCTCGACGAGCTGCCGCCACAGACGGTTGGAGTTGGGCGGGCCCACCCACAACACCCCGTCCATCTGGGCGCGGATCTCGGCAAGGCTGTCGAAGGCACCCTCCCCCGACTGCGTGCCGAGGCTCTCGCCGTAGAGGAACAGATCGGGGCGGTCGTCCTCGGGCAGCTGCGACCAGCGTTCGTGTACCCGCTCGATCAGCATCTTGCCTGCGGCCGCAGCCTTCTCACGGTCGGCGAGGAAGGAGATCCAGCTCGGGAGGTAGGAGTACTGCCAGGCCACCATCGCCAGGTCGCCGTTGTGCACGAGCTCCATCGCGCGGGCCGCGGTGGGATTGACCCAGCCGGTGCCGGTGGTGGGGATCAGGACGAGCGTCGAGCGGTCGAAGGCACCGGTCCGCTCGAGTTCCGCGAGGACGAGGTCGATGCGTTCTTCCGGGGTGGGTGCGGTGTCGAGACCGACGTACACGCGGATCGGTTCCGGTGCGGGACTGCCGTTGACGGCGGTCAGTTCCTCGGCGTCGAGTCCTCGCGAGACGAAGTTGCGACCCTCGAATCCGAGCGTCTCCCAGGCCGCGAGGGACTCGGGACTGCCGGACTTTGCGGGGTCGACCGGTTGGATCGCCCCGGGACGAGTGGTGTCGTCCTCCAGGCCGAACGCCTGATTGACGATCGCGTAGGAGCCTCGGACGAGCACGCCGTCGATGAGCATGAAGGTCGCCAGCACGACGACGAGAACGCCGAGCGTGCGGGCGAGACCGAGCGGCATCCGGGTGCGGCGCATGAGCAGCATCGACACCCAGCGGACGATGTCGCGCAACCCGCGCCACAGAGCGATGAGGGCGGCAGCGACCGCGACGCTCAGCACGATGGTGCGCAGATATCCCGAGGTCGTGGTGCCCTCGACACCCATCAGGGCGGCGAGCTGGCGTTGCTCACCGGCGGAGAGCACGAGCGCGACGAGCGACGCGAGAACGGCCGCGACCGGAACCGCGACCTTGATGGCACGCAGCACAGGCAGCGGCGGCGGCCACCATCGCCACGCGGGGAGCAGGAAGCGGGCCACGGGCCAGCCGACGACGCATCCGACGCCGTACCCGATCGCGGCGTTGATGCCGCCGATCAGGCCCTGGAAGAGCCAGTCGCGCGGAAGCAGCGACGGCGTCAGCGACCAGCAGAAGAACAGCGCGGCGAAGGCGACGCCCGTGAAGTCCAGGCCGAGCCACCCCCACACCCGCGCGGTGAGGGGGTGGCGCTCACCGAAGTCGGTGACCGCGGCGATGATCCGGCCCTGCCGGGCCTCGAACGCCGCCAGTCGATCGACCTGGGTGGCCGGCACGGTTACCCGAACAGGGCAGGCAGGGTCCCTTCCCACACCTCGCGCAGCTCGGTCATGGGGATCGAGAACAGGCCCTGGATCTCGACGGAGTCGGATCCCTCGTCGACGACGCCGATGCGCACCCACGGCATGTTGCGTGCGGTGCACATGCCCGTGAAGCGCGATTCCTCGGTGCGCGGCACGGCCACGAGCACGCGGCCGGCAGATTCGGAGAACAACGTCACGAACGGATCGGCGCCCTCGGGGAGCAGCACGCGGCAGCCGGTCTCGCCCGCGAGTGCGGCCTCGACGACGGCCTGCGCGAGACCACCCTCGGACAGGTCGTGTGCGGCGGAGATCAGGCCGTCGCGCGAACCG
This sequence comes from Rhodococcus sp. DMU2021, assembly GCF_019641445.1. NCBI lineage: Bacteria > Bacillati > Actinomycetota > Actinomycetes > Mycobacteriales > Nocardiaceae > Rhodococcus > Rhodococcus sp. DMU2021. The sequence continues at coordinate 82,386 of NZ_JAIFKB010000008.1, read as the reverse complement.
GCGGTGAGGATCTCCGACAGCAGCCGCTCACGGTCGAGATCGACCTTCGGCGGGACACCACCGAGGTGGTCGTGTTCGACCTGCGCCCAGATGGAGCCGTCGAACTCGTCGCGGGTCTCGCCGAGCAGGATCAGCGTCTCGCCCGGCTCGAGGCCGACGCCGGTGGGGATGCGACGGTGCACATCGTCGATCACACCGAGCACCGCGACGACCGGGGTCGGCAGGATCGCGGTGGCGCCGGTCTGGTTGTAGAAGCTGACGTTGCCACCGGTGACGGGGATGCCGAGCTTCGCGCAGCCGTCCGCGAGGCCGCGCACGGCCTGCTGGAACTGCCACATCACGCCGGGGTCCTCGGGCGAACCGAAGTTCAGGCAGTTCGAGACGGCCTTCGGCGTCGAACCGGTGACGGCGACGTTGCGGTAGGCCTCGGCGAGGGCGAGCTGGGCGCCCGTGTACGGATCGAGCTGCGTGTAGCGGCCCGAAGCGTCGGTCGCGAGCGCGATGCCGCGGCCGGTCTCCTCGTCGATACGGACCACACCGGCGTCGGCGTTCTCGGCGAGCACCGTGTTGCCGCGCACGTAGCGGTCGTACTGCTCGGTGATCCACTTGCGGCTGCACAGCGCCGGCGACGCGAGCATCTTCAGCAGCGTCTCGCGCAGCTCGTCGGCGGTCTCCGGACGCTTCAGGCCGGCGGTGGTGTTCGCGATCAGCTCGTCCTGCGAGGCCGGGCGCTCGACGGGGCGCTCGTAGACCGGGCCCTCGTGCGCGACCGTGCGCGGCGGCACGTCGACGACGGTCTCGCCGTGCCAGTCGATGACGAGGCGGTCGCCGTCGGTGACCTCACCGATGACGGTGGCCAGGACGTCCCACTTCTTGCAGACGTCCATGAAGGCGTCGACGTTGTCGGGCGTGACGACCGCGCACATGCGTTCCTGCGACTCCGAGGACAGCACCTCGGCCGGGGTCATGCCCTTCGCGCGCGTCGGGACACGCTCGAGGTTGATGTGCATGCCACCGTCGCCGGCGGCGGCGAGCTCGGAGGTCGCGCAGGACAGACCGGCACCGCCGAGGTCCTGGATGCCGACGACGAGCTTCTCGCGGTAGAGGTCGAGGCAGCACTCGATGAGCACCTTCTCGGTGAAGGGGTCGCCCACCTGCACGCTCGGGAGCTTCTTGGGGCGGCCGCCGGCGCTGTCGTCGAAGGTCTCGGAGGCGAGGACGGATACGCCGCCGATGCCGTCGAGGCCGGTGCGGGCGCCGAACAGGATGACCTTGTTGCCCGTGCCGGAAGCGTGGGCGAGGTGCAGGTCCTCCACGCGCATCGCACCCGCGCACAGCGCGTTCACGAGCGGGTTGCCCTGGTAGGAGGCGTCGAAGACGGTCTCGCCACCGACGTTGGGCAGGCCCAGGGAGTTGCCGTAGCCGCCGACACCGCGCACGACACCGTCGACGACGCGACGGGTGTCGGGGTGATCGGCGGCGCCGAAGCGGAGCTGGTCCATCACGGCGATCGGGCGGGCGCCCATGGCCATGATGTCGCGGACGATGCCGCCCACGCCGGTCGCGGCGCCCTGGTACGGCTCGATGTAGGACGGATGGTTGTGCGACTCGACCTTGAAGGTGACGGCCCAGCCGTCGCCGATGTCGACGACGCCGGCGTTCTCACCGATGCCCGCGAGCATCGACTCACGCATCTCGTCGGTGGTGGTCTCGCCGAAATAGCGCAGGTGCACCTTCGACGACTTGTACGAGCAGTGCTCGGACCACATCACCGAGTACATGGCGAGTTCGGCGTCGGTGGGGCGACGGCCCAGGATCTCCTTGATCCGGGTGTACTCGTCTTCCTTCAGACCCAGCTCCCGATAGGGCTGAGCGGCGTCGGGGGTTTCGGCGGCGTGGGAGACGGTATCCACGTGCGGTGACACTGGGCGTCGGGTCCCTTCACTCTGGGATCGAAAACGGCAGGCCGGGCGGGAACTGCCGCGGATCAGTCTATCGTTGTGCAGGCGCGACGGGGTTCACCGGTGCGGGCACGAACCCCGACGGTGTGACGGCCACCTCGGTGCCCAGCGCATCGAGGGTGACGGTGCCCGAGTGCTCCCCGTCGAATCGGTACCACCCGTCGACGAGCGTGAAGGTCGCGATCACCGGTGGTCCGCCGAGATCGACGATCCAGTACTGCGGGACGCCGGCCTCCGCGTATTCGGAGAACTTCGTGACGCGGTCGGTGCGGGCCGTGCCGTCGACGGTGACCTCCACGACCAGCTTCACCTCGGAGATCGGCGCCCGATCGGGATCGGCGTCGACGAGGGAGCGTCCCACGACGATCACGTCGGGGCACCGCACCGTCAGCGGCTTCTCCGCGACCAGCACCTCGACGCCTCCGAGCGCGCACCATTCGTCGGGCAGCTTCTCGTCGAGGAGCAACGCCAGGGTCACCGCGGCATGATCGTGCGCCGCCCCCGGCGCGGGCGCGGCGAGGAGCACGCCCTCACACACCTCCACATGGTGCCCGTCGGATTCGGGCAGGGCCGCCCACTCGTCGAGGGACAGCAGATGATCGGGGTAGGACGGGACGTCCACTGCATTCCCCCGTTCTCTCCGACCGGACACGACCGTCTTCAGTGTGTCACCGGCGGGTGCTTCGGGGCGGGCGAACGCGGTCACGATGCCGGGGTCAGGAAAGCGGTCAGGGCCTGCGCATAGCTCGCCACGTCGTCCGCGCCCATGAACTCGCGCGCCGAGTGCATGGCGAGCTGCGGGGCGCCGACGTCGACGGTCGTGATGCCGGTCCTCGACGCGGTGATCGGGCCGATCGTCGAGCCGCACGGCAGGTCGGCGCGGTGCACGTACCGCTGCAGCGGGACCCCCGCCTGCTCGCAGGCCAGCACGAAGGCTCCGGCGCCGGTCGCGTCGCTCGCGTAGCGCAGGTTCTGGTTCACCTTCAGGACCGGTCCGCCGTTGACCGCGATGCGGTGGGCGGGTTCATGCCGCTCGGGGTAGTTGGGGTGCGTGGCGTGCGCCATGTCGCCGGACGCGACGATCGAGCCGGCGCGGGCGCGGAGGAACTCCTCCCGGCCGCCACCCCGGAGCAGGACGATCCGTTCGAGGACGGTGTCGAGCAGTTCCGAGAAGGCGCCGCGGTCGGACATGCTGCCGACCTCCTCATGGTCGAACAGGGCGAGGAGCGGCATCGGGCCACCGTGCGCTGCGACGTGTTCCGCGGCGGCGAGAAGGGCGTGCAGTCCGGCGTAGCAGGTGCCCTGGTTGTCGAGACGCGGTGCGCTGACCAGGTCGCGGCCCGGCCCGACGACCGCGCTCGGTGCGAGGTCGTGGGTCATCAGTTCCCAGCCGAGCACCGCGCCCGGGTCGATTCCGTGCTGCTCGGCGACCCACGCGATGAACGAGCGCGGTTCGGTGCCGACTCCCCAGACGCCGTTGACGTGGCGCTGCGGATCGAGCTGGACGCCCTTGCGGTCCTCGGACAGGTGGATGGCGAGCTGCGGGACACGCAGGACCGGCGCGTCGACTCGGACGAGGACGTCCTCGGTCGTCTCCGCCGCGCGCACGGTGAAGCGGCCGGAGATGCCGAGGTCGCGGTCGAGCCACGAGTTGAGCCACGCACCGCCGTACGGTTCGAGTCCCACCATCCGCCAGCCCGCCGATGTGAGGTCGGGATGCTGCTTGACGCGCAGGTTGGGGCTGTCGGTGTGCCCGCCGACGATGCGGAAGGGTGCGGCCGGATCGTCGGCGACACCCTCGGTGCTCCATGCGATCAGCGACCCGCCGCGTACCAGGAAGAAACGTCCCGGTTCGGAGGGCCAGGCCTGCTGCTCGTGCAGTTCGACGAAGCCCGCCTCGGTCAGCGCCGCGGCGACGGTGGCGCAGACGTGGAACGGCGACGGCGACAGGTCGACGAAATTACAGAGACCCCGAGCATCGGCACGCGTGGAAGACATGACTGCATCTTCGCATCACGGACAGCGGGACCGCCGACCGAAAGCGCCGGCCCGCTCTCCTCGTACGAGTGTCAGTGCCCCTCGGCGACGCAGAACAGGTTGCCCTCGGGGTCGGCGAGCGTCACCCAGCGGAAGTCGTCGCCCATGTCCTCGCGGTGGACCTCCTTCGCGCCGGCCTGCACGAAGCGCTCGACCTCGGCGTCGAGGTCGGGGGCGGCGAGATCGAGGTGCACGCGGTTCTTCCCGGGTGTCGGATCGGACACCTTCTGGAAGCCCAGCCTGATGCCCTGTGGCAGGGCAACGATGAAGAACCAGCCGTCGTTCTCCTGCTCGATGCGGCCGCCCGTACGCCCGGCCCACCATCTCGCGATCGGAGCCGGATCGGTCGTGTCGAAGGTGATCATCGCAATGGTCGCTGTCATGGCGCGACGGTACCGCCGGGGACCGACACGCAACGCCCGTCGACGGACAGGCCCGATTTGGGTAGTCCTACTCAGGACAAGACGATTCGGCTCCGGCAAACTGATCCGCGATGTCGCGCATGGGGGATGACGACGACATCGCGCCCGGGACTTGATCGGGGGGTCGAGCTCCGGGTTGTAGGGACGAGGGATTCCGCAGCCGATCGGGACGGTGGCGGGGTCCCTCGTTCCGTCTCTCCTGTCCCGGAACTTCGGTTCGAAGGATTCCTCGAGCCCGCCGGAACGAGCGACGCCCCCACGACCCGGGAGGGTCGATGGGGGCTTCGCCGGAAAATTCCGGTCAGGCGGTCACGCGTTGACGACCGCGTCCAGCACGCTGTAGAACATGCCGAGTCCGTCATCGCTGGGGCCGGTGAGCGCCTCGGTGGCGTGCTCGGGGTGCGGCATGAGACCGACGACCCGGCCGTTCGCCGACGAGATGCCGGCGATGCCGCGCTGCGAACCGTTCGGGTTGTCGCCCGCGAAGCGGAACACCACGCGACCTTCACCCTCGAGCTCGTCGAGCACCTTCTCCGATGCCTGGTAGCGGCCCTCACCCGACTTGAGCGGGATGAGGATCTCGGCGCCGGCCTCGTAGCGCGAGGTCCACGCGGTGGTGTTCGACTCGACCTTCAGCCACTCGTCGCGGCAGACGAAGTGCAGACCGGCGTTGCGGGTGAGCGCGCCGGGCAGCAGACCCGCCTCGCACAGCACCTGGAAGCCGTTGCAGATGCCGAGGACGGGCATGCCCTTCTGCGCGGCCTCGACGACCTTGCCCATCACCGGTGCGAACCGTGCGATGGCACCGCAGCGCAGGTAGTCGCCGTAGGAGAAGCCGCCGGGCACGATCACCGCGTCGACCCCCTTGAGATCGGCGTCCCCGTGCCACAGGCTCACGGCCTCACCACCGGCGAGCTTCACCGCGCGGGAGGCGTCGACGTCGTCGAGCGTGCCCGGGAAGGTGATGACTCCGATGCGTGCGCTCATGCGTCACCGTCGATCCGCCGGATGGCCCAGTCCTCGATCACCGTGTTGGCGAGCAACGACTCGGCGATCTTCTCGAGCTCCTCGTCGCCGACGCTGCCGTCGACTTCGAGCTCGAAACGCTTACCCTGACGGACGTCGGTCACGCCCGCGAAGCCCAGCCGCGACAGCGCCCCGGTGATGGCCTGACCCTGGGGGTCGAGAATCTCGGCTTTGGGCATGACTTCGACGACGACACGCGCCACGTGCTGCTCCTCGGTAGTAGTGCTGACGCCCGGGGACGGACACCGGACATCCAGCAGTTTACCGGCCGTGGCCACCGGGAAGGGCATCGGCCGAGGTCCTCCTCGTGCGAGACCCGTCACCCCCGTTCAACGCCGCTCGGCAGCAACGAGTTCGCGCACGCGGGGCGCGACCTCACCGGCGAAACGTTCGAGGTCGGACCGCGACCCGTCCGCGGTCTCCGCGAAGGTGCCGGAGATGTTGTAGAGCCGGCGGATCGCGGCGGGATCACGCCCGGCACGGTGCGCGCCCTCGTCGACGCGGGCGCTCATCTCCCCCAGCTTCTCGGGCCCGGCGGCGAACGAACTCGGCAGCCATCCGCCGGCGAAGCGGCCGGTGACGTCGAGCATCCGCTTGCCGTAGGCGCCGAGCCAGATGCCGAGAGCGTGCGCGGGGAACGGGCCCCGCTTCGCGCCGGTCAGCCGGTAGTACGTGCCGTCGATCCCGGCCGCGCCCTTCTCGTCCGACCACAGAGCACGGATCACCTCGATCGCCTCGATCAGTGCGTCGACCGCTTCGCCGGGGCTGCGATGCGGTCCAGGCGCTCTCCGACACCACGGCGAGGTCGACGACGCCCACCGGATCGGCAGCGGACGGCGTGAGGAAGATGCCGAAGCGGAGTTCCTGTCCGTAGTCGGTCATCGGGCTCCTCCCGACGGCATACTCGACGACATGCAACTGACCCATTTCGGCCATTCCTGCATCCTCGTCGAACACCTCGGCGCGAAGCTCCTTTTCGACCCCGGAAATTTCTCCCACGGGTTCGAGGGCATCACCGGACTCGACGCGATCCTCGTGACCCACCAGCATCCCGACCACGCCGATACCACCCGGCTGCCCGCGCTCCTCGAGGCCAACCCCGGAGCGCAGTTGTTCTCCGACCCGCAGTCGGCGAACCTGCTCGACGGCGACTGGACCGCCGTGCGTCCCGGCGACTCCTTCTCGGTGGGTTCGCTGACCGTACGCGGCACCGGCGGACGGCACGCGGTGATCCACCCCGACATGCCCGTCATCGACAACACGGCCTTCCTCGTGGGCGACGACGAGAATCCGTCGCGGCTGCTGCACCCCGGCGACTCGCTGTACATCCCGCACGAGCGCGTCGACGTGCTGGCCCTGCCGTCGACCGCGCCGTGGCTCAAGATCTGGGAGGCGATCGACTACCTGCGCGCGGTGAATCCGCGGGTCGCCGTGCCGATCCACCAGGGCATCGTCAACGACAACGGTCGCGGCATCTTCTACGGCCGGTACAGCGAGATGGCGCCGGAGGGCACCGAATTCCGCGTGCTGCCGCACGAAGACGGCGTCGAGGTCTAACGCTGCGGAGCGCGAAACGGTCGTCGGCGCGGGATGTTTCGCGCTCCTACGACCGTTTTGCGCTCTGCTGTCCCAGTCGACGCCGACGGGAGGTTCAGCGGGCGGCGGCGCGACCCGCCGCCCGGCCCGAGAAGATGCATCCGCCGAGGAAGGTGCCCTCGAGCGACCGGTAGCCGTGGACGCCGCCACCACCGAAGCCGGCGACCTCACCGGCGGCGAAGAGGCCGTCGAAGACCGACCCGTCCGACCGCAGCACGCGCGAGGACAGGTCGGTCTCGAGCCCGCCGAGCGTCTTGCGGGTGAGCAGGTGCAACTTGACCGCGATGAGCGGTCCGGCCTTGGGGTCGAGGATCCGGTGCGGCGCCGCGATGCGGACGACGCGGTCGGGTACGTAGGCCCGCGCCGAGCGCACCGCCGCGACCTGCAGGTCTTTGGTGTACTTGTTGTCCATCTCGCGGTCCCGGGCCTCGACCACCGAACGCACCTGCTCGTAGTCGAGCGGCGCCTCGGGGGTGAGTTCGTTCATGCCCGCCACGAGATCGGCGAGCGTGTCGCGGACGACGAAGTCGACACCGCGCTCCTTGAAGGCCTCGACCGGTCCGGGGGCACCCGACCTGACCCGCTGCAGCAGCAGGCGGAGGCTGCGCCCGGTGAGATCGGGATTCTGCTCGGAGCCGGAGAGCCCGAACTCCTTCTCGATGATCTTCTGGTCGAGCACGAACCAGGTGTGGTCGTAACCCGTGCTCACGATGTACTCGAGGGTGCCGAGCGTGTCGAAGCCGGGGAACAACGGCACCGGCAACCGCTTGCCGGTGGCGTCGAGCCACAGCGACGACGGGCCGGGCAGGATGCGGATGCCGTGATCGGGCCACACCGGGTCGTAGTTGGTGATGCCCTCGGTGTAGTGCCACATGCGGTCGCGGTTGACGATGTTCCCGCCGGCCTTCTCGGTGATCTCGAGCATCCGGCCGTCGACGTGCGCGGGCACACCGCTGAGCATATGCTTCGGCGGCTCCCCCATCCGCTTCGGCCAGTTCTTCTTCACGAGGTCGTAGTTGCCGCCGATCCCGCCGGAGGTGACGATCACGGCTCCGGCGGAGAGCTCGAAGTCCCCGACGACGGTGCGGGAGGACGCCACGCCGCGCGCCGCGTCGGTGGGCTCGAGGATCGCTCCGCGCACACCGGTGGCGGCGCCGTCGGTGACGACGAGTTCGTCGACCCGGTGGCGGTGCTTCAGCGTGACGAGACCGCGTTCGACGCCTTCGCGGAGCTTGCACTCGAAGATCTCGACGAGGCCCGGACCGGTACCCCAGGTGATGTGGAATCGCGGGACCGAGTTGCCGTGCCCTGCAGCGTCGTATCCGCCGCGTTCGGCCCAGTTGACCATCGGGAAGATCTTCAGCCCGCGCTGCTCGAGCCAGGCGTGCTTCTCCCCCGCGGCGAACTCGACGTAGGCCTGGGCCCAGCGCCGCGGCCAGCGGTCCTCGATCTCGCGGTCGAAGCCGGCGGTCCCCATCCAGTCCTGCAAGGCGAGTTCGTAGGAATCCTTGATCCCGAGTCGTCGCTGTTCGGGACTGTCGACGAAGAACAACCCACCGAACGACCAGAAGGCCTGCCCACCAATGTTGTTCGAGTTCTCCTGATCGACCAGCAGAACCTTGCGACCGGCGTCGATCAGTTCACCGACCGCCACGAGCCCCGCGAGTCCCGCCCCCACCACGATCACGTCAGCATCCATGGCCGCCAACATTACCGAGCGGATGCGGCGACCGGGAGCACCGGCGGGCCAGGCGGGATCACGCCACGCGGCTGTTCGACGGACGCGGCCGCCAGGCGTGGACGGTCGGTTCGGCACCGTGGTGCAGCGCGAGGTCGACGGCGTCGAGGATCGCCTGCCGGGGGCCGGACTCGGCGAGCCGGGGAGCGGCGATCGCCAGACGCAGCAGCTCCCCGCGCCGCGCCGTCCGCGACGCGCCCATCACCATCGCGCGGCAGCGCCACACGTCCGACCCCGCACCGTCACCGAGCGCGTACAGCCGCGTCTTCGTCACGGTGCCCGCCACCAGATCGTGGATCCCCGCGTTGTCCGCCATCATCCGGAAACCGACCTGCGGAAGTGCTGTCACTGCGCCCGGCGACGCGCGCCATCGCGGTGGTGCGAACAGCCGGGTGCGCAGTCCGGTCTCCTCGAGCACACGGTCGGCGGCGAGCAGGCGCAACCGTGCTTCGTGCTCGGGCAGCGTCGCGAACTCGGCGCGACGTCGCTTCGTCGCCGCCTGGTCGTAACCGTGCAGCACGATCGCGTCGCCGCCCTCGCGTCGCTCGAGCAGCCACTCCTGCGTCGCCGAATCCCGCACGAGGCGGTAGTGGTCTTTCAGGCGGGGTGCGACGAACAGCGACAACGGCACTCCACGCGCGTCCGTCTCACGGGCGAAGGCGTCCACGAGGTCGCGCGTGACGTCCCGGATCCCCGACACCGACACGATCATCCGTCCGCTCATGCCCCCGAGCCTGCTGCACTCGGGTGAACGGCGTCCTGCCCGACCGGGAAGTCCGGATGAAGACTCGGGCCGGCGATCCGCATCCCGTTCATCGGGACAGTGTCGACGGCCACACGGAGCCGGGCATACCGTCCGGGCGTGGCAGTCCCGAACCAGACCTATACGCGCCTTCTCTCCCCCGGCACCATCGGGCCGATCACCCTGGACAACCGCGTGGTGATGCCCGCCATGGACATGAACCTCTGCGAGGACGGGGAGATCGAGCAGGGCGACATCGATCATTTCGTCGCCCGCGCGGCCGGAGGCACCGGGCTGATCGTCACCGGATGCTGCGCGGTCGCCTATCCGGCGGGATGCACCAGCACGAAGGAACCCGGCCTGTCCGAGGACCGGTTCATCCCCGGCCTCCGCGCACTGACCGACGCCGTCCACGAGGCCGGCAGCAAACTGTGCGTGCAGATGGTGCACCACGGCAAGGTCGCCCGTATCGACACCCTGCAGGGCCGGCCGCAGCTCGTGCCGAGCATCCCGAAGCCGCCGAGCGACATGAGCGCCATGGCCGACTGCACGCCCGCGGAACTGCAGCGCATGGCATCGATCCAGGGTGGCGCGCAGGCCACCTACAACGAGGCCTCCGAGAGCGACATCGAATGGTTGATCCGGATGTTCGCCGAGGCCGCGGGCCGGGTCGCCGCCGCCGGAGCGGACGCCGTCGAGATCCACGCCGCCCACAACTACGTGCTCGGCGCCTTCCTCAGCCGCTACACGAACCAGCGCACCGACGGATACGGCGGGTCGCTGGAGAACCGGGCCCGGCTGACCTGCGAGGTGATCCGCGCGGTCAAGGCCGAGGTCGGCGACCGCCTCGCCGTCATCGTGCGGCTGGCAGGGCAGGAATACGGTGAGACGGACGGCCTGACCGTCGAGGAATCCGCTGCTGCCGCAGTGCTGTTCGAGCAGGCCGGTGCCGATGCACTCCACGTCACTGGCACCGCGCTGAACGCGTTCGCGAATTTCACCGACGGCCCGTTGCCGGACAAGGTCGGCTACTACACCCACAACGCGGCGGTCATCAAGCGTGCGGTGTCGATCCCCGTCATCACCGTCGGCCGCATGCTGCCGGAGGTCAGCGAGCGAATGATCGCCGAGGGCGTCACCGACTTCGTCGCGATGGGACGTCAGTTGCTGGCCGATCCCGCGCTCGTCGCCAAGCTCAAGCAGGGCCGCAGCGAGCAGATCCGCCCGTGCATCAACTGCTATGTGTGCGTGCAGGAGAACTTCTGGGATGCCACGCCCATCTGTGCGGTCAATCCGGCGCTGGGCAACGAGACACTCGTGCCGTTCGTCCGCACTGCGGCGCCGAAGCACGTCGTCGTGGTGGGTGCCGGGCCGGGCGGCCTCGAGACTGCTCGGGTCGCCACCGAGCGCGGGCACCGCGTCACCGTCCTGGACAAGACCGACCGGCTGGGCGGGACCCTGTGGTTCTCGACCCTCACCACCCCCGACAACGAGCGGCTGCTGAAATGGCTGACGGCCGAGGTCACCCGCCTCGGCATCGACGTGCGGCTCGGCGCCGAGGCCACCTCCGCATCGATCCGCGCCCTGAAGCCGGACGTGGTGGTCGTCGCGACGGGCGCCGTGCGGGAACGTCCCACCGTGCCGGGCGGGGACTTGCCGCACGTGCACACCGGCGACAGCATGCGTGCGCTCATGACGGGTGCGGGCGACGTCTCCGATCAGTCCCCGGTGCTGCGGGTGATGGGCCGGGTGGGCAGGCTCGCCGGTATCACCACGAGCCCTCGGAGGATCCGTGATCTGAGCCGGCGGTTCCTGCGTTTCCTGCCGATGGCGAAGGACGTCGTCGTGATCGGCGGGTCGCTCGTCGGGCTCGAACTCGCGGAGTTCATGGCCGAGCGGGGAAGCCGGGTGACGCTGCTCGCCGAGGGGAAGCAGCTCGGGGTGCCGATGGCGATGCCGCGCCGGTGGACCGCCGTCAAGCACGCGCGCGAGGTCGGCCTCGAGGTGCATCGTGGTGCGACGGTTCAGCGCATCACCCCGAAGACGGTGGAGTTCACCGTGGGTGGCGAGACGAAATCGGTACGCGCCCGCATGGTCGTGGTCGCGTCCGGTGTGTCGGCGGCAGCACCGCTCGCCGACGAACTGGCCGGCTCGGACATCGATGTCCGCGTCGTCGGGGACGCGGGTCGGGTCGACTACATCGAGGGCGCCATCCACAGTGCCTGGAAGGTCGCGACCGAACTCTGAAAACAGGCAGGTGGCGACCGATCTGTGAAACAGCGGGTGGCGGCCGGCTCGCGCACTCACGAACCGGTCGCCACCCGTCGGATCAGGCTTCCCGGTCACCCGGCGCCGCGAACCTGTCGCGGTGCACGGCCTCCTCGAGCTGGCGCCCCTTGCGCCAGCCGAACCGTTCGAGGTCGGGTATCTCTTGGAGCCGCGTGACCGGCCCGACACACAGCCACGCGATGGGACGCACGGGTGCGCTCACTCCGACGAAGTCGGCGAGGAAGTCCTCCTCGTAGAACGACACCCATCCCACGCCGAGACCCTCGGCGGTCGCGGCGAGCCACAGGTTCTGGATCGCCAGCACGGCCGAGAACAGGCCGGATTCGTCGATGGTGTGACGGCCGAGGATGTGCTTGCCGCCGCGTTCGGGGTCGTAGGTGACGACGACGCCGGTCCCCGATTCGACGATGCCTTCGATCTTGATGGGGTCGAAGGTGGTCTTCCGGTCCTCGGGGAGCGAGTCGGCGAACGCCTGCCGGCAACCGGCGACGTGCTCGGCGAACTCCTTCAGCCGCTGTTCGTCCTGTACGACGACGAAGTCCCAGGGCTGGGTGTTGCCGACACTGGGTGCGTGATGGGCGGCCCGCAGGATGCGCATCAGCGTGTCCTCGTCGAGCCGTTCCCCGCTGAATTCTGCACGGACGTCGCGACGCATGCGGATGATGTCGTACAGCGCGTCCCGCGCTTCTGTGCCGAACATGTCAGGCCGGCAGGATCTCTTCGAGGGCGTCGAGGATCTCGGGCGCATCCGGTTCCGTGCGGGGACGGAAGCGCGCGGCGACCGTGCCGTCGGGAGCGATGAGGAACTTCTCGAAGTTCCACTGGATGTCGCCGGCCTCGCCGGAGGCATCCGGGTGCTTGGTGAGCTCGGCGTAGAGAGGATGCCGGTTCTCGCCGTTGACCTCGATCTTCTCGAGCAGCGGGAAGGTCACGCCGTAGGTGGCGGAGCAGAACTCCTGGATCTCCTCCGGCGTTCCGGGCTCCTGACCCATGAACTGATTGCACGGCACGCCCACGACGAACAGTCCGCGGTCGCGGTATTCCTGCGCGAGCTTCTCGAGTGCCGTGTACTGCGGGGTCAGGCCGCACTTGGACGCGACGTTCACGACGAGTACCGCGTGGCCCTCGTACGAGCCGAGATTCGTGGGTTCACCCGAGAGGGTGTTGATCGGGATGTCCTGGAGAGGCGTGGTCATGCATCCAAACTATCGTGTGCCCGATCACTCCCCCGAACATCGGCGTGCTACATCTTCTCCCCCCGGCAGCGCGGCGGCCTGTCTCACCCACTTCCGGACCTTCTCCTCGTCGAGGTCCTCGAGCCGGCGGATGTCGTGATAACGCATCTCGGGATGCTTGGACTCCTTCTCCGGCAGCGGGTCGAGCGAACTCCCCCTGAAGAAACTCAGCTGCACGTAGTTCGTGAAGCAGCGGAACGTGAGGAACCAGCTGTCGTCGGCGGTGCCGTAGAGCGGCTGATTCCACTTCACGGCGTTGTGGACGTCGGGAACTTCCTCGAGGATCAGCTCGTCGAGGCGTCGGCCGATGTCGTGCTTCCACTCGGGCATCGCCGCGATGTAGGCCTCGACCGGTTCCCTGCCCATCCCCTTCGGGATCTGGGGGTTGCCACCCGACAACAGCTTGGGTCCGGTGCCCTTCTCGGACTCGCTCATGAGGTTTCCCCTCCTTGTCCCGGCACGGGAGCACCCGCCGGGAACCCTTCTGCGATGTAGGACTCGTAGACCGGCCGCCAGGCCTCCGAGTCGGTCTCCTGCGACGGCGGTTCGCCTGCCAGCAGGGCGTCGAACTCGTCGAGGCATACCGTCCAGCCTGCGGCGACCATCGCGGCGGTCTCCCGGTCGCCGAGGACGTTGACGAAGACGAACAGGCAGCCCTGCGGCGTCGGGTTCAGTGTGAACCCCAGTTCGTCGCCCTCCCACGTGTAGGACAGGCTGCCGCGTGGCTCGCACGCCAGGATCGTGCCCTTCGTGGGCTCGGCGCCGGGCTCGTCGGTGAAGGTGATCGTGCCGCCTTCACGGAGTTCGATGTCGACGGCGGCGGGGAACCATCGGGAGAGTTCGGCCGGGTCGGTCACCGCGCTCCACAGGCGTTCCTGCGGATACGGGTACTCCCGCTCGAAGCGGATCGCGGGGCGGCCTTCGACATCGACGAATCGAGCTCGGTTCTTCACAGCGACTCCCGAAGTTGTGCGGTTGAAGAGCGTTGCGTGGCTTCTTCCCCGAACTATGCCGCATCCCTCCGACAGGAGGGTGCGATCAGGAGACCCGGTCGAACTCGTCCTCGATGTCCCCGCTACGGCTCGAGCACCACCTCTGTCGGAGGCCGCGGTGACATAGCAGGATCGAACCGACCACCGCAGCCATCAGGAGAACGTCCATGCGCATCGCCAACCTCGACAACCGAGCCGTCCTCGTCGTCGGTGACCCCGGCAACGAGCGGGGCATCGACATCGCCACCGCGTCCGACGGCCGGTTCGGACCCGACCTCGCCTCGATCTACGAGTCGTGGGACGAGGTGCGGGCGTGGGCGGCGGACGCGGACGTCACCGACCACGCTGCGATCGACCGTGCCCGGCTCGGCGCCCCTTCCCCCGCACCCCGTCAGGTCTTCGCGGTCGGGTTGAACTACGACGACCACGCCGCCGAATCGGGCTTCGAGGCGCCCACACATCTGCCCCCGGTGTTCACCAAGTACGTCTCGGCGTTCACCGGCCCCGACTCCGAGGTCACGATTCCGGACGGCGGCAACGTCGACTGGGAGATCGAACTCGTCGCCGTCATCGGTCGGGAGGCACGCGACGTCGACGCAGCAGACGCCTGGTCGTACGTCGCGGGCCTGACGGCGGGGCAGGACATCTCCGAGCGCGTCGCCCAGATGCGCGGACCGGCGCCCCAGTTCGGTCTCGCCAAGTCCTATCCGGGCTTCGCTCCGCAGGGTCCGTGGCTCGTCACCCCCGACGAGTTCGCCGACCCGGACGATCTGGAACTGGGATGCACGATCGACGGCGAGGAGGTCCAGAAGGGCCGCACGCGGGAGATGATCTTCTCCGTGCCCGCGCTGGTCGCCGAGCTGTCGCGCAACGTCACCCTGTATCCGGGCGACGTGATCTTCACCGGCACACCCGCGGGTGTGGGCATGGGCCGCGACCCGCAGCGCTACCTGCGCGCCGGTGAGCGGCTCGACAGCTGGATCGACGGCATCGGCGAACTGCACCAGCGTTTCATCGCCGCCCGCGCGTAGTCGCTACAGAAATGGCTGTCCGCTACGGAAATTCCGTAGCGGACAGCCATTGTCGTAGCGGATGCCGGATCAGACGGACACCTTCTCCAGCTTCGCCGGTTCGCGCTCGGGAGCGGGCTCGTGATCGTCGACCATCATGCTCTCGTCGAACGGCAGCCGTCCGCTGAGCACCTCGTCGACGCGGTCACGGTCCACCGACTTGGTCCACGTGCCGATGAGCAGGGTCGCGATGGCGTTGCCGGAGAAGTTGGTGACGGCACGCGCCTCGGACATGAACCGGTCGACACCGACGATCAGGCCGACACCGTCGAGCAGGTCGGGGCGGTGGCTCTGCAGACCGCCGGCCAGCGTCGCCAGACCGGCACCGGTGACCCCGGCCGCACCCTTCGAGGCGACGATCATGAACAGCAGGAGCGAGATCTGCTCACCCATGTTCAGGGGACTGCCCATCGCGTCGGACACGAACAGGGCGGCCATCGTCAGGTAGATCGCGGTGCCGTCCAGGTTGAACGAGTAACCGGTGGGCACGACCACGCCGACGGTGGTGCGCTGGACACCGAGGTGCTCCATCTTGGCGATCAGACGCGGCAGCGCGGACTCCGACGACGACGTCGCGAAGATGAGGAGGTACTCGCGGGCGAGGTACTTCACGAGCTTGAACACCGAGACACCGGCGACGGCCCGCAGCAGCGATCCGAGGACGCCGAAGACGAACACGACGCACGTGAGGTAGAAGGCGATCATCAGCACACCGAGCTGCAGGACCGCGCTCAGTCCGGTCTGGCCGACGACGTTGGCGATGGCGCCGAATGCACCGATCGGGGCGAGCCACAGGATCATCGTCAGGATGCGGAAGACGAGCTTCTGCAGGTGGGCGATGCCACGGAGGATCGGTTCACCCGACTTGCCGATGCCCTGGATCGCGAAGCCGACGAGCAGCGCCACGAACAGGGTCTGCAGGACGCTGCCGGCAGTGAGTGCGGAGAGCAGGGAGGTCGGAATGATCGACGCGATGAAGTCGACGGTGCCGCCGGCCGCGTGTGCCTTCTCGGCGAGTTCGGCACCCGATCCGGCGTTGGCCGGATCGAGGGTGAGCCCCGAACCCGGGTCGAGCAGGTTGCCCACACCCAGGCCGATCGCGAGGGCCACGGTCGACATGCCCACGAAGTAGATCAGCGCGAGTCCACCGATCCGGCCGACGCTCGCCGCTGCCCGGACCGACCCGATGCCGAGCACGATGGTGCAGAAGATCACCGGGCTGATCATCATCTTGATCAGGTCGACGAACATGGTGCCGAGGACACCGAGCGACTTGCCCGTCTCGGGGGCCAGCCATCCGACGGCGATACCGGCGACGACGGCGATGATGACGCCGATGTACAGCCAGTGGGTACGGTCGCGGCGTTTCTCGCCCCGCACGGTTGTGGTGCTCATGGAGTGCCCTTCGATCATGCGCGGGCTCGTCGCGCGATGTTCACGGATAACGGGATGCGGTGACGCACCGGCGAGGACTCGGGAATCGACCGTGGTTCGGTCGGGTACTACGGGACCCTGGTAGGGGCCGCTCCGCGCCCGGGTGGTGACCGGCATCACGTCCACATAAGGACATGGTGGTGGCCGGGTCGCCGCGGGAGAAGTTTGTGTACATAGTGTTCACGGGAGGTGAACGGTGAACCGTCGCCAGGCGAGACCGCCGATGAGCGTGGCGGGCCAGCTGCTCATCCTCCAGCTGGTGGTGTTCACGGTGATAGCGATCGTGGCGGGTGCGCTCATCGTCGTCGACGAACGCCGCGACGCCGACGAGGCCACGCGCCGCACCGTGACGGATATCGCAGTGACAGCCGCGCTCTTCCCGGAGGTCGCGGACGGGTTGCTCTCCCCCGATCCGACCGCAGCGCTCCAGCCCCGCGCCGAGCAGATCCGCGAGGCGACAGGGGTGGACTTCGTCGTCGTCGTGGACCCCGAGGGCATCCGCGTGACACATCCGGTGCCGGAGCAGATCGGGTTGCCGTACACGGGCCACACCGATGAGGCCCGTTCGGGCACGCCGTTCACCGAGACGTACACGGGCAGCCTCGGATCGTCGATCCGCACCATCGCGCCGGTCTACGACGACAGCACGCTCGTCGGATTCGTGTCGGTCGGGGTGACACGGGAGAGGATCGCCGAGAACTTCGTGCGGAGCCTTCCGGGCATCGTCGGCCTGGTGGCGGCCGGGCTCGTGGTCACCGCGGCGGGCGGATACCTGATCGCGCGGCGCCTGCGCCGTCAGACCCTCGGGCTCGATCCCGACCAGCTGCGGCGCATGTACGAACACCACGACGCCGTCCTGCACTCGATCGGCGAAGGGCTGCTGGTGTTCGGTGGAGCACCCGGCGCCTCACCGCAGGTCGACGTCGTCAACGACGAGGCACGCCGCCTGCTCGGCCTACCCCCGACCGGGCCGGTCCCCTTCGACGCCCTGCCCGAGACACTGCGCGAACTCGCAACCACCGGCGAGGCACGCGACGAGGTGCACCTGACGCGCGACCGCACCCTCGTCGTCAACAGCGACGCGGTGAACTGGAACGAGCGCCGCATCGGCACCGTCGTCACCCTCCGCGACCACACCGAGTTGCGCGGTGTCCTCGGTGAACTCGACTCGGTCCGCGGATTCGCCGAGTCGCTGCGGGCGCAGGCCCACGAGTCGGCGAACCGTCTGCACACCATCGTCACGATGGTCGAACTCGGCCGGACGGAGGACGCGGTCGCGTTCGCGACGCAGGAACTGGCGGTCTCCCAGCACCTGATCGACAGGTTGACAAGTGCCATCCACGAGCCGGCGCTGTCGGCGTTGCTGCTCGGCAAGATCGACGAGGCCGCCGAGCGAGGTGTGGAACTGACCGTCACCGACGACACGGAACTGGGCCCGGTTCCGTCCATCCCGGCGCGCGATATCGTCACCCTCGTCGGGAATCTCATCGACAACGCCATCGACGCCTCCCATGCGTCGGACGACCCATGGGTGGAGGTGACTGTGCGTCGGGACGATTCGTCGATGATCGTCGAGGTCGCCGACAGCGGGCCGGGGATGTCGCCGGAGGTGCTGGCCCAGGCCATGCAGCGCGGCTACTCCACCAAGTCCGAGCAGCGCGGCCTCGGACTCGCACTCGTCGCCCAGGTCGTGGCGCGTCACGGGGGAACTCTGCGCACCGAACCGTCGCTGGGTTCGATGATCGTCGCCGTGATCCCCTTGGAGAGCCGGTCGTGATCCGGGTGCTCGTCGTCGAGGACGAACCGCTCATCGCCGAGGCCCACCGCGAATACGTCGGGAGGGTGGACGGGTTCGAGGTGGTAGGTGTCGCGCACACGGGTAGCGACGCCGTGCGGGCGGTCGCGTCGGCTGCGCGGGTGGGCACACCGGTGGATCTGGTGCTGCTCGACATCGGGCTCCCCGACACGAGCGGCCTCGAAGTGGCTGCACGCCTGAGCGCCGGTCGTCCGAGTCCCGACATCATCGCCGTCACGTCGAACCGCGATCTGGAGGTCGTGCGGACGGCGGTCGCGCGGGGTGTGGTGCTGTATCTGCTCAAGCCGTTCACCTTCGCGGCACTGCAGGACAAGCTCGAACAGTACGTGGCCTACCGCTCGGCGTTGCGCGACGCCGAGACCGCGGCGGGCCAGCACGATATCGATCGCGCCATGTCGGCTCTGCGCACGAGCAGTTCCCGTCCGTCCACACCCAAGGGCATCTCCCCCGACACGCTGTCGAAGATCACCGATTTCCTTCATCACGCCGACGGGCCGCGAACCGCTGCGGAAGTCGGATCGGCCGTGGGGGTCTCACGCGTGACGGCGTGGCGTTACCTCGAACGGCTCGCCGACGACGGAGCCGCGACCCGCATCACCGAGTACGGCCGCGCCGGCCGGCCTCAGGTCCGGTACGAACTGCGCAGGTGAGCGGTCTGCTATCGGCTACACAGTTCGTCATTCGCGTCGGCAATTGCTGCGGCGAATAGCGCGAACGCGAGCGGATACCGAGCTCAGCCCGCAGAGGTCTCCGCGCGGCAGGCGCCCGACGTCTCGAGCACCCACGCGAACTCGAACGCGACCTCGCGCCACTTCTCGTACCGGCCCGACACACCGCCGTGTCCCGCGCTCATCTCCGTCTTGAGCAGCAACGGCGCATCGCCGGTCTTCGTCGCGCGCAGCTTGGCGACCCACTTGGCGGGTTCGACGTAGAGCACGCGCGTGTCGTTGATGCTGGTGATCGCGAGGATCGCCGGGTAATCCTTGGCCTCGACGTTCTCGTAGGGGCTGTACGAGCGCATGTACTCGTACACCTCTGGGTTCTCGAGCGGGTTGCCCCACTCGTCCCATTCGATCACCGTGAGCGGCAAGGACGGATCGAGGATCGACGTGAGCGGGTCGACGAACGGGACGTTCGCGAGGATGCCCGCGAACAGCTCGGGTGCGATGTTCGCGACCGCACCCATGAGCAGGCCACCGGCACTGCCGCCGTCGGCGACCAGCTTCTCCGGGCTCGTGACGCCGGCGTCGATCAGGTGCCGCGCGCACGCCACGAAGTCGGTGAAGGTGTTCTTCTTCGTCAGCGACTTGCCGTTCTCGTACCAGTGCCGGCCCATCTCGCCGCCGCCGCGCACGTGCGCGACCGCGAAGACCATGCCCCGGTCGAGCAGCGACAGGCGTGCGACGGAGAAGGCCGGGTCGATGCTCGCTTCGTACGAGCCGTAGCCGTACAGCAGCGTGGGCGCGTTCTCGGGGGTGCCCTTGCGCGCGACGATCGACAGCGGGATCTTCGTGCCGTCCTCGGCGGTCGCCCACTCGCGGCGCTGCTCGTAGAGCGTCGGGTCGAACTCGCCGAGCACCGGCTGCGACTTGAGCAGCTTCAGCTCACCGGTGCTCACGGTGTAGTCGTAGACCCGGCTCGGGGTGATGAACGACGTGTAGCCCAGACGCAGTGTGGGCTGGGTCCATTCGGGGTTCGCGCCCGGTCCGACGGCGAAGAGTTCCTCGTCGAACTCTAGTTCGGTGAGCTTGCCGTAGCCCTCGTCGGTCAACGGCCACACCGCGAGTCGGGTGAGGGCTTCGCGGCGGTAGCCGAGCACCAGGTGTCCCTCGAACGCGTCGACGTCCTCGAGGCGCACGTCGTGCCGGTGCTCGATCAGGGTGCGCAGCGCGGACGGGTCGTCGACGGGAGCCTCGGCGAGGACGAAGTTCTCGGCCTTCTTCCCCGTCTCGGGGTCGACGTCGTTGTGCAGGATCAGGAAGCGGTCCTCACCGGCGATCACGGCGTGCTCGGCACCGTACTCGACACCTTCGCGGCGCGGCAGGATCACACGGAATTCGCCTGTGGGGTTCTCGGATTCGAGCACCCATCCCTCGGTGGTGATCTTCGAGCCGACCCAGATCATGAGGTACTTCTCGCTGCGGGTCGAACCGATCGACACCCAGTACCGCTCGTCGGGTTCGTGGAAGACCTTCACGTCCTCGTCGACGGAGGTGCCGAGCTTGTGCCGCCAGACGGTGTCGGGCCGCCACGACTCGTCGACCGTCTGGTAGAAGACGTGGCTGTGGTCGAGCGCCCACGTCGCTCCCGGTGCGGTGCCGGGGATCTCGTCCGCCCGCATCTCACCGGTGGTGAGGTCCTTGATGCGCAGGGTGTAGCGCTCGTCGCCCACGACGTCGGTCGAGTACGCGAGCAGCGTGCCGTCGTGGCTGATCGAGAACGCCCCGAGCGAGAAGAACTCGTGCCCTTCCGACTCGACGTTGCCGTCGAGGAGCACCTGCTCGCCGGGGAGTTCCACACCAGGCGTGACATCGGGCGGTGTCCAGTCGTCGGCGTCGGCGATCGGGCACCGGCACTGGATCGCGTACTGCTTGCCCTCGACGGTGCGGGCGTAGTACCACCAGTCACCCATCCGGGTGGGGACCGACATGTCGGTCTCCTGGGTGCGCGACCTGATCTCCTCGAAGATCGCCTCACGCAGCGGAGCGAGATGTTCCGTCTGCGCCTCGGTGTACGAGTTCTCCGCTTCCAGGTACGCGACGACCTCGGGGTCGTTCTTGTCGCGCAGCCATTCGTAGTCGTCGACGAAGGTGTGCCCGTGATGGGTGCGCTCGAGCGGCACCTTCTTCGCGACCGGCGGAGTGATCTTCGAGGAGGTCATATGCGGTCAGCCGATCCAATCGTCGAAGGACAGTCCCGAAATACGTTCGTACGCCTCGATGTAGCGAGCTCGCGTCTTGTCGACGACGTGCTGCGGCAGCGGCGGGGGCGGGGTGTCGGAGGCGCGGTCCCAGCCCGATTCGGGTCCGGTGAGCCAGTTCCGGACGATCTGCTTGTCGAAGCTGGGCTGAACCTTGCCCTCCTCGTACTCGTTCGCGTCCCAGTAGCGGGACGAATCCGGGGTGAGGACCTCGTCGGCGAGCACCAGATTGCCGGCCTTGTCGAGACCGAACTCCAACTTGGTGTCGGCGAGCAGGATGCCGCGGTCGGACGCGTACATGGCGGCGCGGTCGTAGATATCGAGCGTGTCCTGGCGCAGCTTCATCGCCAGGTTCAGACCGACCTTCTCGACGACGTCGTCGAAGGAGATGTTCTCGTCGTGGTCGCCGAGCGCAGCCTTGCTGGCCGGGGTGAAGATCGGTTCGGGCAGTCTGCTGGCCTCGACGAGCCCCTGGGGCAGGGTGACACCGCAGACGGAGCCCGTGGCTTGGTAGTCGAGCAGGCCGGAGCCGGTGAGGAAGCCTCGGGCGACGCACTCGACGGGCACCATCTCGAGGCGCTTGACCACGAGTGCGCGGCCGAGGACCTCCTCGGGGATACGCTCGTCGTCGGGTTCTCCCGCCAGGTGGTTGTTGGTGGCGTCGAGCAGCTTGAAGAAGAACACGCTCATCGCAGTGAGGACCCGTCCCTTGTCGGGGATCGGGGTCTCGAGCACGTGATCGTAGGCCGAGATCCGGTCACTGGCGACGAGGAGCAGGTGCTCGTCGTCGATCACGTACAGATCACGCACCTTGCCGCCGGCGAGGTGTTGGTAGGACTCGAGTGAAGGACGCACGCTGACACCCTAGTGCTCATCGAGTGGGCGTACCGCACCCCGTGGCGGATATCCCACTCGTTCACCGCCGGGTGGAACAACGAACGTACGAGTGGGAACAGGAGTGGCATGGCCGCATCGTCGCGAGTGGACGTCGGGTTCGGGTCCGAGCGGGGCCCGATCCTCATCGCTCTGATGCTCGCCACCTCCCTCGTGGCGCTCGAGAGCACCATCCTGGCGACCGCGATCCCGACGATCGTCGCGGACCTGGGCGGCTTCACGCAGTTCCCGTGGTTGTTCTCCGCCTATCTGCTCACGCAGGCGGTGCTCGTCCCGGTCTACGGCAAACTCTCCGACGTCTTCGGCCGCACTCCGCTGTTGTTGTTCGGGATCGGGGTGTTCGCGGCGGGTTCGGTGCTGTGCGCGGTGGCGTGGAGCATGCCGGCGCTGATCGCGTTCCGCGCGGTGCAGGGACTCGGCGCCGGTGCGGTGCTGCCGATGGCACAGACGATCGCCGGGGACATCTACACGGTCGCCGAGCGCGCCAAGGCGCAGGGCTATCTCGCCAGTGTGTGGGGCATGTCGGCGGTGATCGGCCCGACCGTGGGCGGTGTCTTCGCAGACTTCCTGTCGTGGCGGTGGATCTTCTGGATCAACCTGCCGTTGTGTGCCCTCGCGGCGTGGGTGCTCGTCCGCAACTTCCGCGAGGACACGCCGTCGGGACCGCGACCGCGCGTGGACTGGGCCGGCGCGGCGACACTCGCGGTAGGCGCCGCCCTGCTGATCCTCGGCCTGCTCGAGGGCGGGCAGTCATGGGCGTGGACGTCGGCGACCGGGATCGGCATCTTCGCCGCCGGTGCAGCCCTGATCGCGGTGTTCGTGTGGATCGAGTCCCGCGCCGCCGAGCCGATTCTGCCGATCCGGCTGTTCACGCGACGTGTGCTGGTCACCACCAGCGCGGTGTCGTGCCTGGTGGGCGCGGTCGTGCTGGGTCTGACCTCGTACGTTCCGTCGTTCGTGCAGGGTTCGCTGGGGACCACGGCGCTCGTCGCGGGGTTCACGCTGGCGACGATGACGATCGGCTGGCCGATCGCGGCGGCGCAGTCGGGCCGGCTCTATCTGCGGATCGGTTTTCGCAACACCGGTCTGGTGGGTGCGGTGCCGCTGTTGTGCGGCGCGGCGCTGTTGACGCAGGTCGGGGTGGATTCGGCTCCCGGGGAGGTGGCGCTCTGCTGCGTGCTCGTGGGACTCGGGATGGGGTTGATCGCCAGTCCCGCGCTGATCGCGGCGCAGTCCAGCGTCGACTGGTCCGAGCGGGGCGTCGTCACGGGCGCGAACGCCTTCGCACGTGCGATCGGCAGCGCGGTGGGCGTGGCGGTGTTCGGTGCGCTGGCCAATGCAGCCCTCGGGGGCGCAGCGGCGGACGAGACCGTCACCGGAACTCCCGGTGCGGCGCAGTTGGCGGACTCGGTGGCGCCGGTGTTCGTCGCCGTTCTGGTCTGCGCCGTCCTGCTGGTGTCGTGCGTGTGCCTGATCCCGAACCGTCCGGCGGCGGCCGGGTAGGCGACACGCCGCGTGCCTATACCGTTACCTACGAGCTGTTTCGTATTCGCTCGAGATCGGGCACCATCTCTGCGGTGAGAACGACAAGCGGCGGCAAGGACACCATCGACGACGTGACGTACTTCCCCGTCGGAGCTGCGGAGCATGCTCTGCAGCGACTGGCACACGCTACGGCGATGCAGGACACGACGGATTACGAGTCGCTGCGCTCTGCCATGGACGCGGAGTACTTCTGGCGCGGTGTCGCCGAGACCTTCCGGATCGCCGACGAGGCGTTCCGGATCGTGTCGTCCGCGACACGCGACCGGCAGGACATCTGCGCGCACGTCATGGCACGCGCTGCCGACTGGGTGGGCACCATCGAGCTCGCCACCGAGGGATCCCGGTTGTACGGCGCGCTCGTCGCTTACACCCAGGGCGTCAGCGAAGGGTATTCGGCCGTGGAGGCCTGGGCGCGCGACGGACGGGTATGACGCGAAAGCGCTGATCGACGCGAAGGCGGGGCCGGGGATCACCCCGGCCCCGCTCGTCGACCCGCAGGTCAGCCCACAGCTTCGAGATCGCCCGTGTCCTCGAACCGCCGCAGCGTCGGGGTCGCAACGAACATGATCGCGATGATCACCACACCGGCCACGCCGTAGATGGTCAGGGCCATCGAGATCGGCACCAGCGAGGCCACGACGCCCGCCGCGACCGCGCCGACGGAGGTACCGGCCGTCACCTGCGCGCCCCACACGGCCGCGATCCGTCCGCGGTACTCGTCGGAGGTGTTGCGCTGGACGGTCGCGTACCGCACGACGTCCGCGAGCGAGTCGCCGAAACCGTGCGCGGCCAGACCGAGCAGCACGACGGCGAGGACGCCGGTCGCGCCGGCACCCACCAGACCGGCGGCGGAGACCGCCATGAGCAGGTACACCACCAGCCCGTACCGGCGGATCGAGCCGGTCCAGCCGCTGGTCAGCGAGCCGACCACGGCTCCGACGGCGGGTGCGGTGTAGAGCAGGCCGACCACCGACGGTCCGACGCCGAGCACCTCGTCGGCGAACTCCGGGATCAGCACGGCCCAGCCGGACAGCAGCATCGCGAGGAATCCGACGATCAGCACCTGCCCCACCACGCGGTTGTGTGCCGCGTACCGGAAACCCGACACCACCGACTTCAGCGGTGATTCCTCCGCCACGTGCGTCGGCGGCAGCGACGGCAGGCGGGTGATGCAGAAGGTGGTGATCGCCGTGGTGAACGCCGCGAGCGCGTAGGCCACACCCACACCACCGGCGGCGATGACGACACCGCCGAGCGCCGGGCCGATCATGGAGCCGAGGTCGGCGGTCAGCGCCATGAGCGCGCCGGCCGCGGCGAGCTTGTCGCGCGGGATCAGGCTGGGGGTTACCGCCATGAGCGCGGTCGAGGAGATCCCGCCCGCGATGCCGTCGACGACGGCGAGCACGTAGATCGCCCACATCTGCGGTTCGGGCAGGAACGCGTTGATCGCCAGCAGCGCGAAGGCGACGCCCGCGGTGCCGCGGGCGAGGGCGATGACGTTCCGCCGGTCGTACCGGTCGGCGAGCACCCCGCCCGCGAAGGTGGCCCCGAAGGTGGTCACACCGATCACCGCGGAGACGGCGGCGACCTGCGCCGTCGAGCCGGTGAGCTGGTACACCTGCACGGGCACGGCCACGATGAGGAAACCGAGACCGAACAGCGACACGACGCGTGCGGTGAACAGGTACCGGAACTCGCGGCTGGTCCGCAGTGGGTCGAGGTCGATGAGGAGCTTCTCGAAGACGGCCACGATCACCCGCTCATCCGCGGGTGAGCAGCGCGATCCACTGCTCGAGGTCGGGGGCGGAGGCGAGGTCCACGAAGTCGACCTCGACGCCGGCGCTACGCCACTGTTCCACGAGGGCCATCAGCCGGACGGAGTCGAGTCCCTGGTCGACGAGGCTCACCGAGGGGTCGAGTTCGTCGACGTCGATGTCCAGGATCCGGGCGGTGTCGGCGAGGACGGTAGTGCGATCGAGCATGGTGTTCTCCTTGTTTCGATGTGTGCAGGCGCTGTGCCCTGGTAAGCGGTGCCGGTGAGTTCTTTGGCGGCGACGACGACCTGCACCGTCTCCTGCCAGATCCGCGCGATCTCGGCGAGCGTGTCCGCGTCGATCACGTCCGCTGCGGCGGCGAACTCGCATTCCAGAACCGCGCCGTCCGGGGTGTCCTCGGTGATCGCGTCCACCTGCAGGACGTGGTCGAGCGGCATGTCCGGATCCACCGAACCCCCGATCGCAGCGGCGCCCGGTGCACCCGACCACGGGCTGCCCGACGCCTCGCCGAGCGTGAGCCGACCGAGGTAGTTGAAGACGACGGCCGGCGGCACGTACCGGGCGAAGCGGTCGCCGAAGTCCGGGTTCAGTCGACGCAGCAGGCCGAAGCCGATGCCGTTGTCGGGTCGTTCCCGCGACGCGCGGGCCACCGCACGCAGCACCGCGCCCGCGGCGTCGGTGTCCCGGGACGCGGACGCCACGTCGACCTCCGCCAGATCCACCGTCACCGGATACATCGACGTGAACCAGCCGACCGTGCGCGACAGGTCGGCACCGGGGACCACCTGCTCCTCCCGGCCGTGTCCCTCGAGGTCGATGCGGACCTGATCGCCACCCCGGACCGACGCCACCGCGACGGCGAGGGCCGAGAGCAGGATGTCGTCGACGACGTTCGCGGCCAGGACCCGCTCGGTGACGTCGACGGGCAGCTGCACGCGGGTCGACCGGGTCGAGAGGACGGTGTCGCGTGCCGGGTCGAGCGGGCGCGAACCGAGCATCGGTTCGTCGGCGTCGACGGCACGCTGCCAGGCCGACCACGACGCGGTGATCCGCTCCGAGCGTGCCGCTTTCGCGAGTTCGTCCGCCCACACCCGGAAGGGTGTGCCGCTCGACGACAGGGTCACCGTCTCCCCGCGTTCGGCCTGTTCGACGGCGTCGGCGAGGTCGGGGACGAGGATCCGCCACGACACGCCGTCCACCACGAGGTGGTTCACGACGATCAGGACGCGTCCGGCCTGCTGCGGCCCGAAGTCGAACCACACGATCTGCACCATCGTCCCGTTCTCGGGATCGAGTGCGGCGTACGCGTTCTCACGCTCCTCGTCGAACAACTCGTCCCAGTCCCGGCCCGTGGCGTCGACGCGCCGCACGGCTGCGGTGAGGTCGGGAACGGTCTCGGGGACCGTCCACGACGGTCGGCCTTCGTCGTCGACACGGAAGGTCGAGCGCAGCATCGGATGGGCGGCCACGAGTGCCTCGACCGCGGTACGCAGGGTGTCGAGCGTGAGCCCGACCGGCGCGACGAGCAGTCGCGCCTGCGAGAACCGGGACAACCCCGTCCACTGCTCGAGGGTGTCCCACACGATCGGCGTGACGGTCACCTCGCCTGCCACGTCGCCGACGGCTGCCGGACGGGTCTGTCCGCCGCCACTGTCGATCGCGGCCGCGAGTGCCTCGACGGTGCGCAGTTCGATCACCTGACGCGTGGTGATCCACAGCCCTGCCGCCCGGACCTTCGACACGAGCTGGATCGAGACGATCGAGTCGCCACCGAGGGAGAAGAAATCGTCGTCGATCCCCACCCGTTCGAGTCCGAGCACGTCCGCGACGAGTCCCGCCAGGACCCGCTCGGTGTCGGTACGCGGTGCACGCGCCCCGACCAGCGACGAGAAGTCCGGCTCGGGCAACGCCTTCCGGTCGACCTTGCCGTTGGCAGTGACGGGGAAGGCGTCGAGTACGAGCACCACGGCGGGCACCATGTAGTCGGGCAGACGCTCGGCAACGGCGGCACGGACGACCGCCGGATCGACGGCACCGTCCGGGGTCACGTAGCCGACCAGACGCGTCACTCCACGACTGTCGGTGTGCGCGTCCACGACCGCGTCCCGCACCCCGCGCACCGCGGTCAGCGCGGCCTCCACCTCACCGAGTTCGACCCGGAAGCCGCGGATCTTGACCTGATCGTCGCCGCGGCCGAGGAATTCGAGCACGGGTCGGCCGTCGGCACCACGCACCCGCCGGACGAGGTCGCCGGTGCGGTACATACGGGTGCCGTCGTCGGCGAAAGGATTCGGCACGAACCGCACCGTCGTGAGGTCGGCTCGGCCGAGATATCCGCGGGCGACACCGGCACCGGAGACGTACAGTTCGCCGACCACACCCATCGGGACGGGCCGGAGCATCGCGTCGAGGACGTACGCGCCGGCGCCGTGCACGGCCCGGCCGAGGCACGGTGTGTCGGCGTCGGTGACGGCCCCGATGAGCGAGTCCACGGTGCATTCGGTCGGTCCGTAGAGGTTGAAGGCGCGCCCGTCGGTCAGCTCCCGCAGTCGCTGCCACGACGCCGGATTGACTGCCTCGCCACCGAATCCGACGGAGGCGGGGCGGTGTCCGCTCTCGTACAGTCCGGCAGCGAGCATGCGGTCGAGGAAGGACGGGGTGACCTCGAGGAAGTCGAGTTCGTGCTCGAGCGTGTATGCGACCATCCGTTCGGGATCACGCATGGTGTCCTCGTCGAAGACGTGCACCGTGTGTCCGTCGAGCAGCCACAGGGTCGGCTGCCAGGAGGCGTCGAAACCGAACGACCACGCGTGCCCGACGCCGACGGAATCGCGTCCGGACGCCGCTACGGTCGGGACGTAGAGATCCGCGCGGTGGCTCTCGAACAGGTTGAGCAGGTTCGCGTGCGTGACCGCGACACCCTTCGGCAGTCCGGTCGAACCGGAGGTGTAGATGACGTACACGCCGTTGTGCGGGCGCAGCGCACCGCGGCGGTCGGCATCCGTCAGTGGGGCGGTGGAGAATTCGCCGAGTTGCAGGTCGGGGTCGTCGAGCACCACGATCCTCGTGTCGCCTGCGATGGGGACGATACCGTCGAGAACCGAGGCGACCGTGACGATTACCTGTGGTCGAGAGTCGGAAACCATGTGCGCCAGTCGATCCTGCGGATAGGACGGGTCCATCGGCACGTACACGCCACCCGACGAGATCGCCGCCGCGATCGCGACGACCATGTGCTCGGACCGCGGCAGCGCGAGTCCCACGACCGTCTCCGGTCCGACTCCGGCGTCGACGAGGAGCCGCGCGAGTCGCGCGGAGCGCCCGCCCAGTTCCGCGAACGACAGTGTCGTGCCGTCGGCGACCACCGCAGGTGCGTGCGGGGTGCGGGCGATCTGCCGCGCCAGGAGATCGGCGACGGTCGCCGCTCCGCTCGACGGGGCCGCGGGGGTCGTCGACCGGTCGCTGCGCAGACCGGCCCGCTCGGCGGTCGTGAGCACATCGAGTTGCGCCACGGTGCCGGGGTTCTCGGCGACGAGCTGGTCGAGGATGCGGACGAGGCGCTCCCCCAGTGCGGTGGCGTCGTCCTCGGTGAACAGATCGGTCCGGTACTCGAGGCCGAGGTGCAGTTCGTCCTCCAGTCCCACGACCAGCACGAGCGGGAAGTTCGTGGCGTCCGAACCCCCGACCGACCCGACCCGCACGCCGCCGTCCCGTTGCGCCGCGTCGAGGGCCTCGCGGTCGACGGGGTAGTTCTCGAAGACGAGGAGGGTATCGAACAGTTCTCCGATCCCGACGGCACGTTGGATGTCGGCGAGACCGACGTACTGGTGGTCCATCACGCGGTTCTGGGTGCCGTGCGTGCGAGTGACGAGATCGGTGATCGACTCCCCCGCCTGCGTGCGGACGCGTACCGGGACGGTGTTGATGAACAGGCCGATCATCGATTCCACGCCCGGCACGTCGGGGACGCGCCCGGCGACGATCGCACCGAAGACGACATCGTTTCTGCCGGTGAGCGCCCCGACGAGAAGGCCCCAGGCGGTCTGCACGAGTCCGTTGACCGTGACGCCCTGTGCGCGGCTCGCTTCGACGAGCCGCCGCGACAGCCCGTCGGGCACGGCGACCGCCAGTTCGGCGGGAAACTGCGGTCGCAGCGCCGTACCGGACGGTGTGACGAGGGTGGGTTCGCCCACGCCGTCGAGCAACTCGCGCCACACTTCGACACCGGCCGCGACGTCCTGTTCGCCGAGCCAGTCGAGGTAGTCGGAGAACGGCACGACCGGCGCGAGTCCGGCGGCGGAACCCCCGGCGGCGTAGATCTGCAGGAGTTCCTGCACGAGCAGCGGGGTGGACCAACCGTCGGAGACGAGGTGGTGCATCGTGAACAGCAGTCGCGCACGCGTCGGTCCCGCGACCACCAGCGTGAAGCGCACCAGGGGTGCGGCCGCGAGATCGAATCTGCGGGTGCGGTCGGCGGCGAGCAGTTCCGCCACCCGCGTGTCGAGTTCGCCGGGCTCGACGGTCCCGAGATCGACGACCTCCCAGTGCGGTTCGGCGGTACGACGGACGACACCGATCGGTTCGCCCGCTGCGCCGAGTCGATAGCCGGTGCGCAGAACGGCGTGCCGGTCGACGAGTGCACGCACCGAGCGCTGCATCGTGCCGGCGTCGACGCGGCCGTCGAGGGCGAGGTCGGTCTGCATCGTGTAGACATCGACACCCTCGGCGACACTGCCCGATCCCGACGGCTCGTCCAGTCCGGCCAGGAAGTACATGCCGCGCTGCAGGGGTGTCAGCGGCACGACGTCCTCGATGCCGTCCGGATTCTCGGCGTGCAGTGCGAGCACCTCGTCGACGGACAACCCGGACGCCGTGAGCACCGACGGCACGGGGACGCCCACGGCACCGCCGGAGACCGTGTCGGTGAGAAGGTGCAGTGCCGCGAGCCAGCGCTGCCCGATCCGGCGGGCCCGATCGGCGTCGAGAGCACCGGTGGCGTAGGTGAACACCGCCGAGAGAGCGGGTCCGTCCGGTCCGTCCTCCGTGATCGCGTTGACGTCGAGGACGTGGTCGAGGGGCATGGCCGGATCGACGGAACCACCGAGCGCGGCCGCCTCGGGTGCGGCCGACCACGCGGAGTCGGCGGTATCGCCGAGGGTCATCCGGCCGAGGTAGTTGAACATCACCTCCGGGGTCCGGTAGCCATCGAAGCGGTCGCGGTCGTCGCCGAGGAAACGCAGGAGACCGAAGGAAATTCCGTTGTCGGGAATGCGTTTCAGCGATTCGGTCGCGTGGGCGACGGCCCGGAGCGGAGCACCGCCGTCGAGTGCACGGTCTCCGCCGAGTTCGACCGTCACGGGGTACAGGGAGGTGAACCATCCGACGGTACGCGACAGGTCGGCACCAGGCACGATCTGTTCCTCGCGTCCGTGACCCTCGAGATGCACTCGCAGGGCGGATCCGCCGCAGACGTCGGTGACGGCGAGTGCGAGGGCCGCGAGCAGCACATCGCCGGTGCCGATACCGAGGGCGGACGGCACCGTGGTGAGGATGCGTTCGGTGACGTCGACCGGTACGTCGATCTCGACGGACGCCGAGGTCGACACGATGTCGCGCTGCGGGTCCAGGGCGCGGCTTCCCACCGCGGGCGAACTCTCGGCGGCGAGGGCGGATTCCCAGAGCGGCCACGATCCGGTGATCCGCTCGGACGAGGCCGCTTCGACGAGCGATTCCGCCCACTCCCGGAAGGACGTCCCGGTGTCCTCCGGCGCTGGCGTCTCCCCGCGGGTGGCCGCGGAGACGGCACCGGCGAGGTCGGGCACCAGGATCCGCCACGACACGCCGTCGACGACGAGGTGGTGCGCGACGACGACGATCCGTCCGGCCTGCTGCGGTCCCGGGTCGAGGAAAACCACGCGGAGCATCACCCCGGCTTCGGGGTCGAGTGCGTCGACAGCCTCCGCCGACGCTTCGGCGATGAGGTCGTTCCACGAAATTTGTTCCGTGGTCGAGTGATCCACTCGCCGGACGAGCGTCGCGGCCTCCGGGATGTCCTCGGGCACGATCCATGTCGCACCGCGACGAGTACGCCCCGACGGTTCCGAGTCGCCGACGGTGAACCGCGAGCGCAGCATGGGGTGGGCCGCGAGCAGCGACCGCACACCCGTGACCAGATCCATCTCCCGCAGGCCGACGGGGGCGACGAGCGTCCGGGACTGGGTGAATCGGCGCAGCGAGTCGAACGATCCGGACGCGAGGGATTCGTGCACGATCGGCGTGACGGGCACCGGGCCGGTCGCCGCCGTCCGGCCTCGCCGGGGTTCCTCGGCGGGTGCCTCGCACGCTGTGGCGAGTGCGGCTGCGGTGCGCAGTTCGAAGACCTGACGGGCGGTCACGCGCAGGCCGGCCGCGCGTAGACGCGACACGAGTTGGATGGAGACGATCGAATCGCCCCCGAGGGTGAAGAAGTCGTCGTGGACACCCACGCGGTCGAGGCCGAGGACGTCGGCGACGGTGGCGCACAGCGTCCGCTCTGTCTCGGTGCGCGGTTCGCCGGCACCCGCCAGGGACGAGAAGTCCGGTTCGGGCAACGCCTTCCGGTCGATTTTGCCGTTGGCCGTGATCGGAAGGACGGGAAGAGCGACGAGCACCGCCGGGACCATGTAGTCGGGCAACCGGTCGGCGAGCGCGGCCCGCACCTCAGCGGTGTCGGGTCCGTCGCCGACGATGTACCCGACGAGGCGGGTGGTCCCCCGGTGGTCGGTGTGTGCGACCACCACGGCGTTCCGCACGGCCGGATGCGCGGTGAGTGCGGTCTCGATCTCGCCGGGTTCCACTCGGAATCCTCGGATCTTGACCTGGTCGTCGTCGCGGCCGACGTATTCGAGTGTGCCGTCGTCCGTCCAGCGCACGACGTCGCCGGTGCGGTACATGCGGGCACCCGCGGGCCCGTGGGGGTCGGCGACGAAGCGCGCCGCGGTCAGGTCGTGCCGGCCGAGATAGCCTCGGGTGACACCGTTTCCGGAGACGTACAGTTCACCGGCCACTCCGATGGGCACGGGACGCAGCCAGTGGTCCAGGACCCGCACGCTCGTCCCGGGAGTGGGACCGCCGATCGTCACGGTGTCCCCCGCGATGTGCGCGGAAGTCGCGTCGACGGTGCATTCGGTGGGTCCGTAGCAGTTCGTCGCCACCACGTCGCTCGCGGCGAGTCGCTGCCACAGCGCGGTGCTCACCGCTTCGCCGCCCACGGTGACGATCGCGGGAACGTGCCCACCCGGTTCGAGGAGACCGGCGTCGAGCAGGCGGTTCATGAGCACGGGCACGGTGTCGACGTAGTCGATGCCGTGGGTGCGCACGTAGTCGACAATGTGGTCGACGTCGGCACGGTACTCGTCGGGAAGCACGTGCAGCACATGGCCTTCGAAGAGCCAGGTGAGCGCGGCGACCGCCGAGTCGAAGGCGAACGGGTAGGTGAGCAGGACGTGCCACTGCCCGTCGCGCGGCGCACGACCGGCGGCTTGCATGGGCCCGGCGGCCTGTGCGGCGTGCAGGTCGGCGAGATTGGCGTGCGTGACGGCCACGCCCTTCGGCAGACCCGTGGAGCCGGAGGTGTAGACGACGTAGGCCAGATGACCGGGGCGGAGCGGAGCGCGCCGGTCCGCATCCGTGAGCGGAGCGGACGGCAGTTCCGACAATGCGGACTCGACGTCCGGGTCGTCGAGGACCAGCACGTCGGCCCCGTCGAGCACGTCGCCGAGACCCGCGCGCACGGCTTCGGTGGTGATCACCAGTCGCGGTGCGGCGTCGGTGATCATGTGCTTCAGCCGGTCGGCGGGATAGGACGGGTCGAGCGGCAGGTAGGCGCTTCCGGAGGTGAGGACGGCAACGATCGCGTCGACCATGGCGCCGGTCCGGGGAAGCGCGAGACCGACCCGGTCGTCGGGTCGCACCCCGCGGTCGACGAGCAACCTCGCCAGTCGTGCCGAAGCCGCGCCGAGTTCACCGAACGACGATTCCTGCTCACCGCACACCACTGCGGGGCGGTCGGTGCCGGTGGTGAACCGGTGCGCGAGCAGGTCGGCGACGGTGCCGCTCGACGGTGCCGCGGGTGCGGTGGACCAGGTGCCCAGCACGCGTTCCCGTTCCGCGGGCGGCAGAACGTCGAGGTCGGCGACAGGCGCATCGGGCCGGGCACACAGGGCCTCGAGGATCGCGACGAGGCGGGCGCCCAGGGCGGCGGCCTCGTCCGCGTCGATCAGCGACGGGCGGTGGTCGATCTTGACGACGAGCCGGTCGGACATGCCGGCCGTGAGGACCAGCGGATAGTTGGTGGCGTCGCGTCCGTCGACGCCGGTGATCGTCACTCCCCCGGCGCGTTGCGCTCGCTCGAGGGCGTCGCGGTCGACGGGATAACTCTCGAAGACAGTGAGGGTGTCGAACAGTTCACCGATCCCGACGGCGCGCTGCACCTCGGACAGGCCCAGGTACTGGTGATCGACGGTGCGCGACTGCTCGAGCTGTACGCGTCGCAACAGTTCGGTGACGGTCGCGGCGGGATCGAGCCGCACCCGCACCGGAACGGTGTTGATGAACAGCCCGATCATCGATTCCACGCCGACGAGT
Source organism: Rhodococcus sp. DMU2021 (assembly GCF_019641445.1). NCBI lineage: Bacteria > Bacillati > Actinomycetota > Actinomycetes > Mycobacteriales > Nocardiaceae > Rhodococcus > Rhodococcus sp. DMU2021. Next base: position 48,269 of record NZ_JAIFKB010000008.1, on the reverse strand, counting down.
TCCGGAGGGCGGCCCGAGACCGTCGCGCCGAAGACGATGTCGTCGCGGCCGAGCAGACCGGACAGGAGCATCGCCCACGCGGTCTGCAGCACCGTGTTGAGCGTGACGCCGCTCGCGCGGGTGAGCTCCGCGAGCTTCGCGCCGAGCCCGTCGGGGACCGGAACCTCGAGTTCGCCGCAGCGTTCCGACGAGCGGGTCGCTCCCGGCGGTGCCACGAGCGACGGCTCGCTCACACCGTCGAGCGCCTCCTGCCACAGCGACCGGGCGGCCTCGCGGTCCTGGCGCCCGAGCCACGCGAGGTAGTCGCGGTAGGGGCGCACGGACGGCAGGCCCGACGCCGATCCCCCGGCGGCGTAGATTTCGAGCAGCTCGCGCACGATGATCGGGGACGACCAGCCGTCGACGACGATGTGGTGGGCGGTGAGCAGCAGGCGCACCTCGTCGGCGCCGAACCGCACGAAGGTCCAGCGAACGAGCGGCGGTTGCGTCAGGTCGAACCAGTCGTACAGGTCGTCCTCGACGATCTGCTCGAGCCGGCGTTCCGCCTCGGCGCGTTCGAGACCGGACAGATCCTCGCTGCGCCAGGGATTCTCCACGCCCGACACGACGAGACCCGCCGTACGGCCGTCCTTACGGGGACGGAAGCACGTGCGCAGCGCCGGATGACGGTCGAGCAGCGCCTGCGCGGAGGCCGCCATCCGCTCCTCGTCGACGGCCCCCGAGAGTCGCACCACCGATTGCACCGTGTAGGCGTCGGGATCGGCCGCAGCCGTGTCGTCGGATGTCGAGCCGGTCGGCGCCGCAACGGTACTCAGGTAGAGCAGGCCCTGTTGCAGCGGCGAGAGCGGAACGATGTCTTCGAGCGCAGTGGAACGGGTCATCTGTCGCTTTCGGTATGGACGGTCATTTCGGGCACGGACGACGAACGGCCCCCGCGCCGGGACGTCGGGGGCCGTTCGGTCGGTGGTGCGGGGCGGGCCCGCAACAGCGACTACTCCTGGTTCTGGTTGGCCGGAAGTTTCGCCAACTCGGCATCGATGGAATCGAGTGCCAGCAGAGCGGTTTCGTAGGTCGCTGCACTGGAGTGCTTGACGGCGACGAGGTTGCCGGCCTTCACGGCGGGAAGATCCTGCCACAGCGGGGAGGCGAACAGTTCCTCCAGCTCGGGCGGCAACGAACCGTCGGCCTCGACACCGTAGACGATCACGTCGGCCTCGCCGAGGTTCTCGGGCAACTGCTCGACCGACAGGTACTCGGCGTGAACTCCCTCGGGATCGGTCGGCTCACCGAAGAAGTCGAACCCGAGATCGTCGAACAGGTTGGTGGTGTACGACGAGGCGTATTCGCGGGAGAACTCACCGGGCTCGGTACCGCACACACCGCAGACGCCGGCGAACTTCAGGCCCCCGAGCGAGTCGGCGTACTTGTCGGCGATCTCGGCAGCGCGAGCCTCGTACTCCTCCTTGAACTCCCCGTAGGAGTCGCTGACGTTCGCGGCATCGGCGTACTGCTCACCGAGTTCGCGCCACTCGCCCGGAACCGTGAGCCCGACGAAGACCACCGGGGCGAGCGCCTCGAGCTTGGCCACGTCGACCTGCTCCTGCACGCGGGCCGGGACGCCCATGATGATGAGGTCGGGATCTGCGGCGGTGACTGCCTCGTAGTTGAGCTCCGAGACGGCGCCGTCGGGAGCGACCTTCGGCAGCGCCTCGTAGGCGGCCAGGGTCTCCTCGTCCATGTTGTCGAGCTCGCGGCTCCACTCGCATACGGCGGCGAGGTTCGCGCCGGCCTGGATGAGCGGGAGGGTTGCGTAGCCGCAGGACACGATCCGCTGGGGGTCGGCCGGGATCTCGATGCTGCCGTTCTGCGCTTCGAAGGTGCGCGTCGCGGCGGAGTCGGTGCCGCTCTCCGCGCTGCTGCTGTCGCCGTCGCTCGAACATCCCACAAGTCCGACGGCCAGCAGGGCTGCCGCGCCGAGCGCCGCGGCGCCCCGCGCGCGCTTGCGTTCCAGAACGCGCATCGTTGTTCTCCCAGAGTCTCCCGCCGGGGCGCGTTGCCCCGGTCATGGTTGGTTAGGCTAACCGAAAGAGACCGCCTCGCCAAGCGCTCCGTCCTCAGCCGAATTCGAGCGCGAAATCGTCGATCTCCGACTGGTCGAGGTCGTCGAGCGTGAGGTCGGACGGTGTGAACCCGCCCGCGTCCTCGTCCGACGCGTGCCCGGCGAGCGCACGCAGCGCCGCGATCCACTCGTCGGCCAACGCCGACACTCTCTCCGCAGGAACGAGATCGGGGCTGTACCCGAACATCCCGCGCAGCACCGGCTCGGCACCGGAATCGTCGGTGAGCACACCGATCTCGACGGCGTGCGCCACGGGCATGTCGGCTTCGGTGGCCCCACCGAGCGCCGAACCCTCCGGAGCACCGGCCCACGCCTGCCCTTCGGTCTCGCCCAGCGTGAACCGGCCGAGATAGTTGAATCCGATGTCCACAGCGCCGACGCTCGCGAGTTCCGGGCCGCCCACTGGGTCGAGATGCCGCAGCATCCCGAATCCGATTCCACTGTCGGGGATCTCCCGCAGCTGTTCCTTCACGCGTTTCAGAGCGTCACCCGCGCTCGCTCCGCCGGCATACGCGTCGGCGACATCGAGTCCCGCGACGTCCAGGCGCACCGGATAGAGCGTGGTGAACCACCCCACCGTGCGCGACAGATCCGCCCCCGGAACGGCCTGTTCCTCACGGCCGTGCCCTTCGAGATCGACCGCGACCGCCCCTTCGCCGCACACCCGCGCGGAGGCCAACGCCAATGCCGTGAGCAGGACGTCCTCGACACCGGCGTGGAACCGCTCGGGAACGGTCGTGAGCAGCGCGTCGGTGAGCTCGGAGGGAACCTCGACCTGCACCCTCGCGGTTTCTGCCATGGTGTGCCGCGTGGGATCCGGATCACCGGACGCCAGACGCACGCGTCCCGCCGGGGCGAGGATGCGCCGCCACAACGACAATTCGGATCTGCGCGCCGGCACTCCGTCGAGCAGTCCCCGCGCCCAGCGGCGCAGCGACGTGCCTGCGCGCACCGGGGCGACACCGTCGACCGCACCGGCGAGATCGGGCACCAGGATGCGCCACGACACACCGTCGACGACGAGGTGGTGCACCGCGACGAACACCCGTCCCGGCGCGTCGGGACCGGCGTCGAAGAAGATCACGCGCACGAGCGCGCCGGCGGCGGGATCGAGTTCGGCATAGGCGATCCCGGTCGCGGCGACGATCGCCTCCTGCAGGTCGACCGAGTCCGAGACGTCCACGCGGGTCACGACATCGGCGGCGTCGACGGAACCGACCGGGCGGACGTCGAGCACCCGTGCCTGCGGATCGAAGACGGCCCGCAACGCGTCGTGCGTGTCGAGCAGGGCCTGGACGCCGTCGGTCAGCCGGTCGAGCGTCAGCCCTGCGGGCGCGAGGAGCAGCCGCGACTGCGCGTAGCGGGCGTACGGTCCACCACGGTCGAGCATGTCGTGGACGATCGGAGTCGCCGGGACGTCCCCGAGTGCCGCCTCGACGTCGACCGTCCCGGGCCCGTCCTCGATCTCCGCGACGCGGGCGAGTCCCGCCGGGCTGCGGTGTTCGAAGACGTGCCGCGCGGTGAACCGGATCCCGGCGGCGCGCGCCGCGGACACCAGCTGGATGGACACGATCGAATCGCCACCGAGAGCGAAGAAGTCGTCGTCGGGGCCCACGGCATCGAGTCCGAGCACCGACGCCGTCAGCTCGCACAGGCGTTGTTCGAGTTCGTCCGCCGGCAGGCGACTCTCGGTGGCCGGCGTGAAGACCGGCTCGGGAAGTGCTCTGCGGTCGATCTTTCCGTTGCGGGTGACCGGGAGCTCGTCGAGCACGACCGTGACGGCGGGGACCATGTGGTCGGGCAGCCGGTCGGCGACGTACATCCGGAGGGTGTCGGGGTCCGTCGTTCCGGCCGCGTAGGCGACGAGCCGCTTTCGACCCGGTTCGTCCTCGCGGACCACGACCGCCGCGGCACTCACCGCGGGATGGCCGCCGAGCACGGTCTCGATCTCACCGAGTTCGATGCGGAAGCCGCGGATCTTCACCTGGTCGTCGGTGCGGCCGAGGTAGTCGAGCACCGGGCCGTCGGTGCCGGAGATCCTCCAGCGCACCAGATCGCCGGTGCGGTACAGGCGCTCGCCGCCGGTGCCGAAGGGGTCGGCCACGAACCGTCCCGCGGTCTGCGCGCTCCGGCCGAGATAGCCGCGGGTGACGTGCGGGCCGCCGACGTACAGTTCGCCGGGCACGCCCGGGGGCACCTGCCGCAGGTGCGCGTCGAGGACGTACACCCGGCCGCCGTGGATCGGCGTTCCGATGTTCGGGGTGCTGCCCGGGGTGAGTACGACGCCGGTCGCGTCGACGGTGCATTCCGTCGGACCGTACATGTTGCTCACGCGCACATCGGTTTCCGCAGCGAGCTGCGACCACAGCTCACCCGGTACCGCCTCGCCGCCGAGCACCATGGACTCGGGACGGTGCGGCGCGGCGGGGTCGAGGAGCCCCTCGGTGAGCAGGCGACCGGCGAGCACCGGACCGCAATCGAGTGCGTCGATGCGGTGCCTCCGGACGTACCGGACGATCCCCTCGGCATCGGCCATGAGGTCCTCGGCGAGCACGTGCACGGTGTGGCCGCCCAGCATCGCGAGGAGAGGCTCGACGGACGAGTCGAACGCGAAGGTGTAGCTCAGCAGCACGGTGCGTCGGCGCGTCGCGGGATCGCCGACGGTACGGGTGCGCACCGTCTCCCACAGGTTCACGACACCGCGGTGCGGTACCACCACACCCTTCGGGGTGCCGGTGGATCCGGAGGTGTAGACGAGATAGGCGGTGGTGTCCGGGTGCACGACCGGCAGGTGCACGTCCGGGCGGTGCACATCCGGGCGGTGATCGGTGATCGAATCGACCGCGTCGGCATCGAGCACGACACCCACACCGGCGTCGCGGAGCATGTACTCGTTCCGCTCCGCCGGCTGTTCCGGGTCGAGCACCAGATAGGCCGCTCCCGACTTCCACACGCCGAGGATCGCTGCGACCAGCACGGATTCCCGCGGAAGACTCAGTCCCACGACGTTGTCGGGGCCGATCCCGTCGGCGACGAGGTGACGGGCGATCCGGTCGGACCACGCGTCGAGATCGCGGAAGGTCAGGCGACTCGACGGGGTGACCAGCGCGGTCTCGTCGCCGTAGCGCTCCACGGTGCGGGCGAACAGTGCGGGCAGGCTGCGGGTCGCCGAGCCGTCGGCGCTGCCACGGTGCGGGCCGGACGGGTCCGGGAGCGCGGTGGCATCACCGGCACGCAGCACCTCGCGCTCGGAGCCGGTGAGCAGATCGAGCTGCGAGAGCCTCGCGTCCGGATCGGCACATACCGCGGCGAACGCCCGCTCGACCCGCGCGGCGAAGGCCTCGGCGGACGACTCGTCGAACAGGTCGCGGGCGTACTCGACGCGCACGCACAAACCACCGTCGGATTCCTCGATGACGCCGAAGGTGAGGTCGAACATCGCGGTGTCGTTCGCGACGAACGAGGGTGTAGGCGTCAGGCCGTCGAATCCCGTGATCGCCGGCGGGCTCTGGTACTGCACCATCACCTGGAACAGGGGGTGCCGGGCCGCGCTGCGCTCGGGGTTGAGGGTCTCCACGACGCGGTCGAACGGGACGTCCTGGTGCGAGTACGCCGCGACGTCGGTGTCCTTGATCCGGGCGAGCAGCTCCCGCACCGTGGGGTCGCCCGAGAGGTCGGTGCGCAGCACCACCATGTTGACGAAGAAGCCGACGAGGTCCTCGAGTTCGGGTGCGGGCCGTCCCGCGGTGGGCGATCCGAGCGGGATGTCCTCGCCCGCGCCGCTGTGCGACAGTGCGACCGCCACCGCCGCGTGCACCATCATGAACATCGTGGTGCCGGTCGTGCGCGCGGCCTCCCGGATCCCCGCCGCACGATCGGCGGGGATCCGGTGCTCGACACCGCCACCCGCGTAGGAGGCCACGGCCGGACGCGGGCGGTCGACGGGGAGGTCGAGTTCGGCCGGGAGACCGTCGAGCTCCTCGCGCCAGAACGCGAGTTGCCGTGCGGCGAGCGAGTCCTCGTCGTCCTGGTCGCCGAGGAGTTCCCGTTGCCAGATCGCGTAGTCGGCGTACTGCACGGGCAACGGTGCAGGCTCGCGGGAGTCGCCACGTACGTGTGCGGAGTAGAAGGTGCCGAGATCGCGCAGCAGCAGCGGCGTGGACAATTCGTCGCTCGCGATGTGGTGGGCGAGCACAAGCATCACGTGCTCGTCGGGCGCCATCGTGAACAACCGGATCCGCAACGGGATCTCGCGTTCGAGATCGAACGCGTGCCGGGCCTCGGAATGCAGGCGCCCGGTGAGCGCGTCGCGGTCGACGGCCTCGACCGCGAAGGGAACTGCGATCTCGGCAACCTCTTCCACTCCGCGCACCTGCTGCATCCCCACGCCGTCGCGTTCGACGAGAACGGTGCGCAGACTCTCGTGGCGCGCGAGCACGTCGGAGACCGCCTGCCGCAGTGCATCCGGGTCGACCGGTCCGTGCAGGTCCACCGTGATGGGGACGTTGTAGGTCGGACTGGGCCCTTCCATGCGGTACATGAACCACAGCCGCTGCTGCGCATACGACAGTGGTGCAAGGGACAGGGCCGCCGGATCGTTCTCACCGCGCGGGACGAGCGCCGGTCCGGCCGGAGCGGCGGTCGGGTGGTCTCCACAGTGCGCGGCGAGCGCGACGACCTGCGGATGATCGAAGACCGTCCGGATCGGCAACTCCACACCGAGCTCGTCACGGATGCGGGCGAGCAGTGTCGCGGCGCTGAGCGAGTGGCCGCCGAGCGCGAAGAAGTCGTCGTCCGCGCCCACCGTGTCGAGACCCAGGATGTCGGCGTAGATCCGGCACAGCGTCCGTTCGGTCTCGGTCTCCGCGGTGCGGGACGAGACCATCGAGGAGAAGTCCGGTTCGGGCAGCGCCGTGCGGTCGAGCTTGCCGTTGGAGGTCAACGGCAGCTCGTCGAGGACGACGAGCGCGGCGGGAACCATGTACCCGGGCAGGAACTCGGCGACGAGGCGGCGCGCCTCGACCGGTTCGGGCACGTCCTGCCCCACGAGATAGCCGACGAGCTGCGCAGCACCGGAGGGATCGGTGCGCACCACCGTCGCCGCACGGGACACGCCGGGGATGCGCAGCAGGGCGGCGTCGACCTCACCGAGTTCGATGCGGAATCCGCGGACCTTGACCTGGTTGTCGACCCGGCCGCGGTAGACGATGCGGCCGTCCTCGGTCCACTGCACGAGGTCGCCGGTGCGGTACAGGCGGGCGTACGGACCCGAGGAGTCCTCCGAGTACGGATTCGCGACGAATCTGCTCGCGGTGAGTGCAGGCGCGTCGAGATATCCCCGGACCACACCCGGCCCGGCCACGTACAGCTCACCTTCGGTTCCGGCGGGCACGGGTGCGAGTCCCGCGTCGAGGACGTGGACGCGCAGGTTGGCGACGGGACGGCCGACGACCGGTGTCTCGGCATCGGCGACCTCCGCGACGAGGACGTCTACGCTGCACTCGGTGGGGCCGTAGAAGTTGAAGGCCGCACCCCGGCGTTCGCGCAGGCGGCTCCACAACCGCTCGGAGACGGCGTCGCCGCCGAAACCGAGGGTGGGCACGGTGCCGTCCGGGAACAGGCCGTCGTCGACGAACTGCTCGAGCCGGCCCGGTGAGAACTCGACGAAATCCCATCCCTCGTCGAGGGCGCGGCGTGCGAGTGCCGCCGGGTCGCGCTGAGTCGCCTCGTCGACGATGTCGACGGTGTGCCCGGCGAGCATCCACAGCAACGGCTGCCACGACGCGTCGAATGCGAGCGACCAGGCCAGTCCGAGGCGGACGGATTCGCGGCCGGCCTCGCGGGCGGCACGGGTGAACACCTGGGCGCGGTGGCTGTGGAACAGGTTGACCAGCCCACGGTGGGGTACGACGACGCCCTTCGGTCTGCCGGTGGAGCCGGACGTATGGATCACGTAGGCGATCGAGTCGGGTGTCAGCGGGCCGCGCTCCGAGTCGTCGAGCGGAGCGTCGGACACGGCGTCGAGGTCGAGATCCTCGAGCACGACGCGCTTCGGCACCCCCGTCACCTCGGCGACCCGGTCGTCGGTCGTGCGGGTGGTGAGGATGCAGACGGGGTCGGTGGAGCCGAGGATGTGGGCGAGGCGTTCGAGAGGCTGATCGACGTCGAGCGGGACGTAGGCGGCGCCGGTCTCGAGGACGGCGTGGATCGCGATCAGCGCGTCGACGGTGCGGGGCAGCGCGAGGGCCACCCGCGCGTGCGGCCGGTCGAGATCGAAGCTCGAGACGAGGTGGCGGGCCAGGCGGTGCACCCGCGCGCCGAACTGTGCGTAGGTGAGCGTCACATGGGCGTCCGCCGCTGCCGGTGCGTCGGGGGCCGCCTCGATCCTCTCCCGCAGCAGGTCGACGAGGGTCAGGCCGGGGTCGAACGGGATGTCCGGGCTGCGGCTCCAGTCGTCGAGGATCGTCCGTCGCTCGTCGGCGGTCAGGACGGACACCTGCGCGAGCGGGGTGTGCAGATCCCGCTCGGCCACCGAACCGAACAGCACCTCCAGCCGCTCGGTGTGGATCGTCAGATCCGCCTCGCTGTAGACGTCGGCGTCGACGTCGACGAACACTTCGAGTCCGGCACTGCCGTCGAGGGGCCGCACGGTGACCATGAAGTCCTGCAGGGGTCCTCGGGCGACCGAGTGCACGGCCGCACGCATGTCGCCGAACCGGAGCGAGTCGCCGAACGGTTTGACGTTGACCGACGGGCCGATGACGCCGCGGGATCCGGTCGGTAGTCGCAGGTCGCGCTGTATGTCCTCGGTGCGGTAACGATAGTGGTTGCGGCACAGCGCCACTCCGTCGCGCACCTGCGCGACGAGCTCGACGAGCGTGGCCGATGCGGTCGGATTCAGGCGCAGCGGAACGACATTGACCGCGGTGATCGGCACCCGCAGTGCGGCGCTGCCGAGCCGGTTCATGACGGGGAAACCGAGCGTGAGGTCCTCGCGGCCGGTAACTCCGCGCAGGTAGGCGGCGACGAGCGCGGTGACCGCGTCACCCCAACTCGCGCCGACCTCCTTGCCGAGAGCCACCAGACCGCGCTGCCGGTCGGCGTCGAGGGTGAAGCGCGTGCCACGGGAGCGCCGCGCGATGCCACCCGGGCCGGGCCGCAGGGCGACCGCTTCGTCCACGCCGTCGAGGTACGCGTTCCAGAAGTCACGGTCTGCGTCGAAGTCGGCCGAGTCGCGATAGTCCGATTCTTCCCGTATCACCGATTCGACCGAATCGAACCGTGCGGCAGCAACTTCCGTACCGGCGACCGCGGCGCTGTAGCGCTCGGCGATGCGCCGGTTGAACAGCGAGAACCCGAAGGCGTCGAGGACGATGTGATGGGCACGCAGGTAGAGCAGGACGTGATCGTCGGCGAGTCGCAGGACCGCGGCCCGGACGCACGGATCCACCGACAGGTCGACGGGCCGCTCGAGGTCGCGCGCCATCCACTCGTGGGCCGCCTGCCAGGGGTCCGCCGCGGAGGTGAAGTCGACGGTCGGGGCGAGATCGAGTGTGCGCGCACCGGGAATCCGGACGACTGTACCGTCGGCGAGGGTCTCGAACCCCGCGACCAGCACCTCAGCCTCGGATGCCGCCTTGGAAACCGCTGTGACCAGCGCTTCCTCGTCGACCGCGCCTCGCAGTTCGATGCATTCCGAGGTGTTGAACAGCGGGTTGTCGGGGTTCAGTTGCTGGGCGAACCATACGCCCGACTGTGCGCGCGACAGAGCGAGCCGTGAGGCGTCCGGTCCGGCTAGGGGCACTGGAGATCCTCTTTCCTTCGATCGAAACGATTGGCTGGGAACGGAATCCGCTGATGTGCGCGCTGCGGCGCCGGAGGGCACAGTACCAAAGGTTAGGCTTACCGTATATGTTGCTCAGTGATCGTGTGTCCTGTGGCGCGGTCCTGCCAGCAGACCTCCTCAACCGGAAGGTACGAGAATGCAAGTGCCGGTCCTCGGCGCAACCGCTACCGACCGGGCCGAGCGGCCCGTCGCGCACCCGTTCGTCCTGTCCCGCCCGCACGGCACGGTGATCGCCGAAGGCGTGAGCGAACACTTCGACCGCGCGTCCGCCGCCGCCGACGCCCTGCGCACCGGACAGGTCGCCGCGATCGTCGGAGCACTGCCCTTCGCACCCGACGGTCCGGCCGCACTGACCGCTCCGAACACACTCCATCACTCCCCCGCGCACTACGACGCACCGGCCGCCGACCTGCCCCCGATCACGATCACGGGCGCATTGCCGTCGGAAGGTGAGCACATCGATCGGGTCGAGACCGTACTGCGCCTGCTCCGCTCGGACGACAACGACCTTCTCAAGGTGGTCCTGGCCCGGGCACTCGCCCTGCGCGCCGACCGGCCCGTCACCCCGCACGACCTCCTCGTCGCTCTCACGCGAAACGATCCGCTGCACAACGGCTTCCTCGTCGACCTCACAGCAGCCGGTGGCGTGTGGACGGGACGTCACCTGGTTGGGTCGAGCCCGGAGGTGCTCGTGCGCCGTCGCGGAGATCGGGTCACCGCTCACCCCCTCGCCGGATCCGCACCGCGGCATTGCGACCCCGGGATCGATCGGGCGACGGCCGACAGGCTCGCCGGCTCCGCGAAGAACCTCGCCGAGCACGCGCACGTGATCGATGCGATCCGCGCCGCGCTCGAACCGTTGTGTGTCGACCTCGACATCCCCGAGCAGCCGACCGTGACGAGCACGCGCCAGCTGTGGCATCTCGGCACTCCCATCGAGGGTCGCCTGCACGATCCGGGTGTCACGGCCCTCGATCTCGCACTCGCGGTGCACCCCACCCCCGCGATCTGCGGCACGCCGACCGCGGCCGCCCGCGATCTGATCCTCGCGACCGAGGGTGACCGGGGCTTCTACGCCGGTGCCCTCGGATGGTGCGACGCCGCGGGCGACGGCGAATGGTTGGTCACGATCCGCTGCGCCGTCCTCGATGCCGACGGTGTCGGGCTCACGGCCTACGCCGGGGGCGGTATCGTCGCCGACTCCGACCCTGCCGACGAACTGGCCGAGACGACCGTCAAGTTCGGCACCGTCCTCGATGCACTGGGAGTACTCCGATGACCGAGACCGCACCATCCCCCGTCACGCTCGTCGTCGGAGCCGCGCAGGGTATCGGCCGCGCGACCGCCGAGGCCCTGGCGCGTGCCGGTCACCGTCTCGTGCTCGCCGACCGCAACGCCGAAGGACTGCGCAAGACTGTCGCGCTGCTCGGCGGCTCCGTCCCCACCTACCCCGTCGACATCCGCGACCACGACGCCGTCGCCTACCTCGTCGAGAACATCGAATCCGAGCACGGACCGATCGAGCATCTCGCGCACGTCGCAGGTGTCTTCACCACGGGCTCGGTGCTCGACTCCGATCCCGAGGACTGGCAGCACATGTACGACGTCAACGTCACCGGCCTGCTGTCGGTCCTGCGTTCGGTCGGACGGGCCATGCGGGAGCGGAGGTCGGGTTCGATCGTCGTCGTCGGATCGAACTCCGCGGGCGTGCCGCGCATGGGCATGGGCGCCTACGGATCGTCCAAGGCCGCGTCCACGATGATCGTCCGGATCCTCGGACTCGAGCTGGCGCAATACGGGATCCGCGCCAACATCGTCGCGCCGGGTTCCACCGACACCGCCATGCAGCGCTCGCTGTGGGAGGACCCCAACGACGACGCCGGCGCACGCAGCGCCATCGAAGGTGACCTGTCGCAGTTCAAGGTCGGCATCCCCCTCGGCCGCATCGCCGAGCCCGCCGACATCGCCGAGGCCATCGAGTTCCTGCTGTCCGATCGTGCTCGTCACATCACCATGCAGGCGCTCTACATCGACGGCGGCGCCACCCTCCGCGCCTGACCGACAGACCTGCATCGACCCTGATCCCGAAAGGAAACGTTCCGTGACAACCGGTTTCGAGCGCACGCCGCTCGCCGACACCGCCCGCTACCCCGAGGAGTTCGCCGAGCGGTATCGCGCAGCCGGTTACTGGACGAACGAGACCTTCGGCGAATTCCTCCCGGCCCGCGCCGCCCGGTTCGCCGGTCGCATCGCCGTCGTCGGACACGACGCGACGGGCACCTGGCGGCGCATCACCTACCGCGAACTCGACGACGCCTCGGCCCGCGTCGCCGCCGGTCTCGCCGACCTCGGGGTCCGGAAGGGCGACCGAGTAGTCCTGCAGTTGCCGAACATCGTCGAGTACACCGAAGTGCTCTTCGCGGTCTTCCGCCTCGGTGCGCTCCCCGTCTTCTCCCTGCCCGCGCACCGCGCGTCGGAGATCGGCTACTTCTGCCGGTTCAGCGACGCCGCAGCGTACGTGATCGCCGCCGAACACGGCGGATTCGACTACCGCGTGCTCGCCCGGCAGGTCGCCTCCGAGATGGAGAATCCGCCGGTGGTCGTGGTCGCCGGTGAGGCCGAGGAATTCACTGCGCTCGGGTCGTTGCGCGACCGCGAAGCGGCGCCGATCACGGAGAACGACGCCGGAAACGTTGCCTTCCTGCAGCTGTCGGGTGGCACGACCGGAACGTCGAAGCTCATCCCCCGCACCCACGCCGATTACCTGTACTCCGTGCGCGAATCCGCGGTGATCTGCGGAGTGGACGAGAACACCCGCATGCTGGTCGCGCTGCCGGCGGCGCACAACTTCCCGATGAGCTCGCCGGGCATCCTCGGTGTGCTGCACGCCGGCGGCACCGTCGTCCTCGCTCCGGATCCGAGCCCCGACACCGCGTTCGCCCTCATCGAGAGCGAGGGCGTGACGATGGCGTCGCTCGTCCCGCCCCTCGCGCAGGCGTGGCTGTCGGCGCGGGCCCGCACCGAACGCGACCTGTCGTCGCTCGAGGTGCTGCAGGTCGGTGGTGCGAAGTTCCCGGCCGAGGCCGCCAAACGCGTTCGCCCCGAACTCGGCTGCACGCTGCAGCAGGTCTTCGGTATGGCGGAGGGTCTCGTCAACTACACCCGGCTCGACGACGACGAGGACACCATCGTCACCACCCAGGGCCGGCCGATCAGCCCCGACGACGAGATCCGCGTCGTCGACGACACGGACGAGCCCGTCGCCGCGGGCACCACCGGCCACCTGCTCACCCGCGGCCCGTACACGATCCGGGGCTACTACAATGCGCCGGAACACAATTCGATGGCATTCACCCCGGACGGCTTCTACCGCACCGGCGACATCGTCCGGCTCACCGAGCACGGCTACATCGTCGTCGAGGGACGCGCGAAGGACCAGATCAATCGCGGTGGCGAGAAGATCGCGGCCGAGGAGGTCGAGAATCATCTGATCGCGCACCCGGCCGTGCTCGACGCGGCGGTGGTGTCGATGCCCGACAAGTATCTCGGCGAGCGCACCTGCGCCTTCGTCGTCACCGAGGGGGAAGCGCCGAAGGCCCTCGCGCTCAAGAAGTTCCTGAGGGAGCGAGGGCTGGCCGAGTACAAGATCCCCGACAAGGTGCAGTTCGTCGACGCCTTCCCGGTCACGGGTGTGGGCAAGATCAGCCGGAACGAACTGCGGCGCGCCCTCGCGGCCACTCTGAAGGACTGATCTCGCTCCGCGACGACGGGATGACTTCACCCCGTTCGGCTCGAGCGGCGAGGATTGCGTAGCGGCCACCGCGGGCGACGAGGTCGTCGTGCGTTCCGCGTTCGACGATGTGGCCCCGGTCGAGGACCACGATCTCGTCGGCGTTGCGCACGGTCGAGAGCCGGTGCGCGATGGTGATGGTCGTGCGTCCGCTGCGCGCGGCGTCGAGGGCCTGCTGCACGGCGTGCTCGGTGTCGTTGTCGAGGGCGCTGGTCGCCTCGTCGAGCACGAGGACACGCGGGTCGCGCAGGAGCGTGCGGGCGATCGCCAGTCGCTGTTTCTCACCACCCGAGAAGCGGTATCCGCGGGCGCCGACGACGGTGTCGTAGCCGTCCGGCAGCGAGACGATCAGGTCGTGGATGTGTGCGGCGCGGGCCGCGGCCTCGATCTCGTCGTCGGTCGCGTCCGGCTTCGCGTAGCGCAGGTTCTCCCGGACGGTCGCGTGGAGGAGGTAGGTCTCCTGCGACACCACGCCGACCAGTCCGGCGAGATCGGCGAGCCTCATGTCGCGCAGGTCGACACCGTCGATGCTCACGCGTCCCTCGACCGGGTCGTACAGTCGTGCGACGAGCGAGCCGAGCGTGGTCTTGCCCGAGCCGGTCTCGCCGACGAGCGCGACCTGCGCCCCCGCCGGGACGTCGAGATCGATGCCGTCGAGGGCGTTGCGGTGCGCTCCTTCGTAGCGGAAGCTCACGTTCTCGAACCGCACCCGGCCGGCGACGGTCGCAGGGTCGACGGGCACCGGATCGCGCGGGTCGTCGATGTCGACCGGAAGGTCGAGGTATTCGAAGATGCGGCTGAACAGGGCCAGCGAACTGGTGACGGAGACACCGACGTCGAGCAGGCTCATCAGCGGCCGGAACAGCGCGCCCTGCAAGCCGGTGAAGGCCACCAGGGTGCCGATCGTCATGCCGCCCGAGGTGGCCGGCAGACCGGCGACGAGATAGAGGACGGCGGGGATCGCCGCGAAGACGATGTTCATCGTGGCCATGCGCCAGCGGCCGGACAACTGCGCGTGCACCTCGAGATCGGCGAGTTCCTCCGACGTGCGGGCGAACTTGTCGGACAGTGCCGGGCCGGTGCCCAGCGTCTTGACGAGCAGCACGCCGCTGACCGACAGTCCTTCGTCGATCTGCGACTGCATGTCGGCGAGGCGCCGTTGCTGACGGGCGGTGACGGCGCGGCGCATGAGCGCGACCCGGCGCGTGAGCCAGATGGCCGGCGGGAGCACGATCAGGGAGAGCAGAGCCAGTCGCCAGCTGAGGACCGCCATGGCGATCGCCGTGCCGACGACGGTGGTGACGTTGGACGCCAGTGAGGTCGCGGTGTTGGTGACCACGGACTGCATGCCACCGATGTCGTTGGTCAGCCGCGACTGGATCTCACCGCCGCGGGTGCGGGTGAAGAAATTCAGCGACTGTCGCTGCAGGTGGGAGAAGACCCGGGTACGCAGACCGTGCATGACGTTCTGGCCGACGGTCGTGGAGATCCAGGTCTGGACGACGGACAGGAGCGAGCTCGCGACGGTGACGGCCAGCATGCCGCCGACGGCCCACAACAGCAGGCTCACGTTCTGGTGCGGGATGGCATCGTCGATGACGGCGCGGACGAGGAAGGGCGTCGCGAGGGAGATCACCGACGAGGCGATGATGAGCGCGACGACGAGGGTGATCTTCCACCGATAGGGCGCGAAGAGGGCGCCGATACAGCGCAGGCTCACCGGGGCCTCGCGGAGCTGCTCGAGATCCTTCTTGTCGATCCTGCCGCGGCTGCCCGGCTTGCCGCCGAGAGTGGGTGGGGGCTGCATCATGTGCGCCACCTCGATTCGTGGTTCGTGACTCGCACTTGTTGAGGTTGCCTCATTGAGTGTTAACCGTCAAGTGAGGTACTGTGACCACCATGCCGGATTCACCCGTCGCACTGCGCGATCTCCTCCTCACCACCACGCGTACGCTGCGCCGACGCTGGCACGACCTCCTCCAGCCGTGGGGATTGTCACCCCACGAGTACCGGGCGCTCGACGTCATCGGACGCGCCGACGACCCCATCCGCCTCGGCGTCGTGGCCAAGGAACTGCGCATCGTCCCCCGCTCGGCCACCGAGGTCGTCGATCGCCTGGAGTCGCGGGGTCTCACCGAGCGACTCCCCGATCCCGCCGACCGACGCGCGGTCTGCGTGCGGCTGACCGACGAGGGCCGCAGGATCCGGGCCGAGCTGGCCTCGGCCCGCGATGCCGACGCCGTCGAGATGTTCGACCGGCTCGACGCCGAGGAACGCGCACGACTGTCCGATCTGCTGCACAAACTCGTCGACGACCGGCCGCGCTGATCCCTTCCGGTTCCGGGTACTCACATTCCCGACGGCAGCGACGTCTTCCCTACGAGTGTCCGTGCCGATCGAGGAGAGCCCTGTGAAGACCATCGACAGTCTGCAGTCGCGCGTCGACGCACTGAACCTGCCCGAGCTGACGAGCGAGCTCGACGAGAACGGCTGCGCCCTCACCGGGCCGCTGTTGAGCGACGACGAATGCACCGAACTCGCGGCCCTGTGGGACGACGACGCCCGCTTCCGCACCACGGTCGACATGAGCCGCTACGGGTACGGGCACGGCACCTACAAGTACTTCGGCTCACCCGTCCCCGACGCCGTCGCACACCTGCGCTCGGCGTTCTACCGGCAGCTGCTCCCCGTCGCGCGCTCGTGGGCCGAACGCCTCGGCGATCCGGCACCCTGGCCCGACGACTTCGACGACTGGCTCGACATGTGCCACGCGGCCGGCCAGACCGACCCCACCCCGCTGATGCTGCGCTACGCCACCGGCGACTGGAACGCCCTGCATCGCGATCTCTACGGCGACCTCGTGTTCCCACTGCAGGTCGTGATCGGGCTCGACCGGGCGGGCGTCGACTACACCGGCGGCGAGTTCCTGTTGGTCGAACAACGGCCCCGCGCGCAGTCGCGGGGCACCGTCACCGTGCTCGAGCAAGGCCACGCGCTGATCTTCACCACCCGCGACCGACCGATCCGGTCGGCGCGCGGATGGTCGCGGGCGCCGGTCCGGCACGGCGTGAGCACCGTCCGATCGGGCCTGCGTCGCACGCTCGGCCTGGTACTGCACGACGCCGCCTGAGCGTCCTCGGTGCTACCCGACGCGGCCTACGCCGCTTCAGCGTTCGAAGATCCGCCTCGGATTGTCCACGAGCATCGTGGTGATCTGCTCGTCGGTCACGCCCCGTTCGCGCAGGGCCGGCAGCACCTCGTCGCTGATGTGGTTGTAGTTCCAGTTGGGCACGGCGGTCTGCTTCACGTCGTGCGGGAACCAGTCGATGAAGCACGACGCATCGTGCGAGAGCACCATGCGCTCGGTGTAACCGGCCTCCACGAGCGCGACCACCGTGTCGACGCGCTGCTCGAACGGCAACAGCAGATCGAGGCCGAAGCGGTCCATCCCGAGAATCGAACCGGCGTCGGCAATGCGACGCAGGTAGTCCAGATCGGTCGAATCACCGCTGTGCCCGATCACCACCTTGGTGAGGTCGACACCTTCCTCCGCGAGCACCCGCTGCGCCACCTGCCCCGACCCGGTATGCGGATTGGTGTGCACCGTGATCGGCACACCGGTCTCGACGTGCGCCTGCCCCACCGCTCGCATCACGCGCTCGACGCCCGGCGTGAGTCCCGGAATCTCGATGGCGCACTTGAGCATTCCTGCACGCACCCCCGTGCCGGCGATGCCCTCGCGGATGTCTTTCACGAACAGTTCGGTGAGCGGCTCCGGTCCGTCCACCAGCAACCCCGGCCCGACGTTGTGGAACTGGAACGGCAGGTCGTTGTAGGTGTACAGGCCCGTCGCGACGACGATGGAGATGTCCACCCGTTCGGCGACGCGCTGGATACGCGGAATGTACCGGCCGAGACCGACCACCGTGGGATCGACGATCGTGTCGATGCCGCGCTCCGACAACGCCTTCAACTTCGCGACCGCGTCGTCGACGCGTTCGTCCTCGTCCCACGGGCTCGGGTAGTCGGGAAAGTTGGTGCGGATCTCCTCGCCGAGTACGAAGACGTGCTCGTGCATGAGGACTCTGCCCAGACGGCCCGTGTCGAGAGGACCGCGAACGGTGTCGACGGATGTCATGACCGGTGACGCTAGGACACCAACGTGGGCAGGGGCAATCGATTTCACGAATCGGTGGGAGTCGACTCCTCGAGGGCCTGACGGTAGCGACGCATGCCGCGCAGCCACCGGTCGTAGTCGGCGCCCTTGTTCCGGTACATCTCGAGGACCTCCGGGTGCGGAAGGATCAGGAAGTGCTCCTCCTCCATTGCCGCGAACACCGTCTCCGCGACGTCGACGGGTTCGAGCACCGCACCGGCGGTCGTGACGGCCCGGGTGGCGAGTTCACCGAGTGCGTGCCCGGATGCGTCCCCCGAGTACAGCAGAGGTGTGTTGACGCCCATCGGGCACAGGCAGCTCACCCTCACACCCTTGTCGCCGTAGGTCACCGACAGCCACTCGGCGAAACCGACGGCCGCGTGCTTGGTGACCGAGTAGGTGGCCGAGCCGATCTGTGTGAGCAGGCCGGCCGCCGACGCCGTGCCCACGAAATAGCCCTCGCCACGTTCGACCCATCGGGGTACCAGCAGTCGCGCCGCACGGATGTGTGCGCGCAGGTTGACGTCGAAGGACTGCTCCCAGACCGAGTCCTCGATCTCCAGGCCGGGCACACCGGTGACACCCGCGTTGGCGAAGTACAGGTCCACGGGACCGAACTCCGCTTCGGCGCGCTCGACGAGGCCGCGGATGTGTTCGTCGTCGGAGACGTCCGCCGCCACCGCGACGGCGCTCCCCGGCGTCTCCTCCTCGAGCGTCGCGACGACGCGCTGCGCCGCGTGTTCGTCGAGGTCGGCGACCACCACTCGTGCACCTCGCTCGACGAGGCCGGCAGCGATGGCGCCGCCGATTCCGCCGCCCCCGCCTGTCACGACGGCCACTCTGCCTTCGACCTTCATCGCTGATACCTCCCCGTCGAATCGCAGTGCCGTCCCGTGCGGCACAGTTGGTACTGAACCTGTCTACACGTATCACCGGCTGTAGGTACCGCTCACACGCACGGAGGTCGAGCACCCGGGATGGACGAATTGTTCTCCGTCTCCCGTCCGCGACGCGAGATCGCGCCGGGCGCCGTGCATGTGCCCGACTGGCTCGACCCGGGCGAACAGCGCGAGCTCGTCGAGCTGTGTCGTGATTGGGCGCGCCCGCCGGCGCCGATGCGGCACACCCTGCTTCCGGGTGGCGGACGGATGTCGGTGAGCACGGTGTGCCTCGGATGGCACTGGTCGCCGTACCGCTACACCCGCACCGCGGTCGATGTCGACGACGCTCCCGTTCCGCCGCTTCCCGACCGGCTCGTCGAACTCGGGCGGCGTGCCGTCGCCGATGCCTACGACGATCCGGCGGCCGGGGGCGGGTACGAGCCCGATACCGCTCTGATCAATTTCTACGACCGCGACGCGCGGATGGGGATGCATCAGGACAAGGACGAGCGGGTGAGCGCGCCGATCGTGTCGCTCAGTCTCGGGGATGCCTGCTTGTTCCGGTTCGGCAACACCGAGTCGCGCGGCCGGCCGTACACCGACGTGCGTCTCGAGTCCGGCGATCTGTTCGTCTTCGGCGGTCCGTCGCGGTTCGCCTATCACGGGGTGCCGGTCGTGTATCCGGACACCGGCAGTTCCCGCTGCGGACTCACCGCGGGGCGCCTCAACATCACCCTGCGGAGTACCGGACTTGCTTGATCGAACCGCTCGAAAATTCCGAACGTTCGGTCTGTGACTTTGTAACCAACTACACTCGGAGTAGCGTTTCGCCGGCGAGAAATACGTCAAATCGGACGATATTCTCGTGCGGTAGTCATCGGTGTCGGGGTCGATCACAGGAGACTGCCATGCCCGACTTCGCTTGTCGTCGTGTCCTGGCGATCATCGCAGGACTCGCCCTCGGCCTGACCGGACCCGTCGTCGCCGCCGCCACTGACGGCACCGCGCCCACCGCCGGCGCGGAGACCTTCCGTCCGTGCCCGGAGCGGTTCGTCATCGCGGTCGACGGAACCCGCAACATCGACACCCCGGATTCGATCGATCCCGATTCACCCCTCGCGAAGATCTCGGCGCGGTACGCGGCACCCGGCACGGTGGTCGAGCACATCCGCTATCCCGCCGTCGTGGTTCCGGTGCCGGAGTCCGGGTCGAGCGAGGGATCGGGGCGACTCGCGTACGACGAGTCCAAGAGGATCGGGCATCAGCGCCTGCGCGAGACGATCACCGTCCGGCACGGTTCGTGCCCCGACAGCGAGCTCGTCGTCCTCGGTTACTCGCAGGGCGCGTCGATCGCCGGCGACGTCCTCGCCGAGATCGCGGCCGACGGTTCGGTGCCGCCGGAGCGGATCAGCGGTGTGCTGTACTCCGACCCGCGTGACACCCGGGGAGTCGAAACGCTGTTCCCGGGCGAGGTCGTCCCGGGCATCACGCTCGGTGGCGGTCGCGACGACTTCGGCACGATCGCCGTCGAACGGATCTGCATCGAGGGCGACGCGGTCTGCGACGGCGTGACACCGGAGGAGAGCGAAGGGTGGTTGGGCGAGAACGTCACCGGCTACCTGAGGCTGCACACGACCTATCCCGACTACGACCCGTGAGGATCGTCGCACCCGGGAGAACCCGGGCCGGGATATACCGGTTCGGTATCGTCGGTTCATGAGCGTCGAGTCCCCGGCCACCCACCTCCCTGCTTCCGGTGATGATCCTCTCGCGCTGGAGCGGCAGGTGTGTTTCGCTCTCGCCGTGGCGAACCGCGCCGTGCTCGCGGTCTATCGACCGATCCTCGACAGGCTGGGACTGACCCACCCGCAGTACCTGGTGATGCTCGCCCTGTGGGAACGCTCGCCGCTGACGAGCAAGGAAGTGGGGCAGTTACTCCAGCTCGACTCGCCCACGCTGTCTCCCCTGCTCAAGCGACTCGAGGCGCTGGGCCTGATCACCCGCGCGCGCAGCGCGGCCGACGAACGGCAACTCGTCCTCGAGCTCACCGACGCCGGCCGGGCGCTGCGTGCCGAGGCCGAGTCGGTGCCGGGACAGGTCGTCGATGCCCTCGGTGTCGGGCTCGACGAACTCCAGGACCTGCACGCCGCGCTCGTGCGCGTCAACGCGGCGGCGTTGAAGGCCGGAGCACTCTGACAGCTCGGTAGCTGCCGCAACCCCGACGGCTCGCGGCAGCACTGTCCGACCGTCTTCTATCGATACGCATCGGCACGGTGCGAAATCGCGGTGACCTCGACCGTGCGGTTCGCATCATCGATCAGATACAGGACGCGATATTCACCTCGCCGGGCGCTGTACGCCGGCGCAAGAGGCGGATTCAACGGCTTCCCCACCCGCTTCGAATTCTCGAGAAGGGGTCCTGTGACGAACTCGTATACCGCAGTTGCTACCTTCTCCGGCAACGACCTCGCCATGGCGCGTGCAGCCGACCTCGCCATCACCAGCCGATACGGGTGGTCCGGAGTGCTCATTCCTCGGACGACCGAGCATCACGCATCAGCTGCGTCAATTCCTGTACATCGACGACGTCTCCCGACTCGACCTCCGTTCGGCCCTCGACGTGCGCCCGCAGCAGATCCGTATCCGACAACACCGCGATCGTCTCCTGCATCGCGTCGTAATCGTCGGCACCGAGAAGCACCGCGGCGCGGTGCCCGTTGCGGGTGATCTCGAATCGCTCGTGTGTGCGCTCGGCCTCATCGACCAGTCGTGACAATTGCGCCCGCGCGTCGGCAACAGGAAGAGTCGTCATGTACATAATTTTAGCGAATTACTATGAGAAGTCTCAGGTCATTCCGTTCGCGCCGGTTCCGACACCGGCTTTCGACGGGAGGCCACGAACGCCAGGACGAGGCCGAAGGTCGCCCAGCACAGCAGGACGATCTTAGGTAAACCCGCGCCGGCGCCGTCGTGATCCGGCCGGACGGTCGGTGACCCGGGGCGCCGCACGCGCGGACGCCCCGGGACCGGCTCAGTGCGGGAGTTCGAGCGTCGTCGGCACCAGCGGAACCGAGGCCTCGCCGGTGTAGACGAGGAAGGTGAACGACTCCTGGAAGTACAGGTTCACCGTCTCTGCGTCGTGCGAGAGGTAGCCGATCGACAGATCCTGGCCGACCTGCAGGTCGTAGTCGCCGCCGCGCGTGGTCAGCACGAACGCGCCGTCGATCGCCGGGGCCCAGATGAGGTCGCCGTCGATGAGGCGGCGCAGTTGTTCGCGGATCGGGTAGCCGTGATCGGACGTCTCGCTGACCTTGGTGTACTCGTCGGCGCCGAGCAGGATCGAGTACGGGCCACCCACACCCGCCAGTCGCAGCTGCGACAGCGCCTGGCTGATGATCTCCGGGAAGTCGCGGGGATCCTCGGGCAGCTGCAGGGACGGGTTCGACGACGACGCCCGGATGCCCTCGATACCCGCGGCCGCGTAGCCTTCGAAGATCGCGCGGTCCTCGGCGAAGGCGATCTGGCGGGCCGCTTCCTTGACGGGGTCGAGGTCGATGTCGCGGGAACCGCGCTCGACGCTGTCGATCTCCTCGCGCGACAGCGTGAACGGCACTCGCAGTTCGACGACCGGCGCGACGCGGTGCTGACGCGCCCGCACTCCGGCGGCCGGGGGTTCGATCTCGCGGGTGCGGCCGAGACCCACCGCCGCGAAGTCGGTGCCGTGCGGTCCGGAGAAGTCGACGACGGTGCGCCCGGCGACGTGTCGCTTGAAGGTGCGTGCGGCCTCCTCCTCGATCTCGGTCCATGCTGCCTCGGAAATCGGGGCGAGGTCGCGATACAGATTGTTCACAGGGTCGAACTCCTTCGCAGAGCGCCAACTCCGAGTGATCCGTCGGCAGGCCGGCCGGCGGTCGAGGCACTCGGATCTTCGTGGGAGGGAACTTCCGCCGGTGACGGCGGAAGATCTTCGAGGAACTCCAGCGAGGGGCAGAAGAACAGCGATCCCGTCACCGCGGTGGAGAAGTCCAGGATGCGGTCGGTGTTGCCGGGCGGGCTGCCCAGGAACATGTTGCGCAGCATCTGCTCGGTCACCTCCGGGGTGGCCGAGTAACCGATGAAGTAGGTGCCGAACTCGTCGGCGCCGAAGCTGCCGAACGGCATGTTCGCGCGCACGATCTGCTGCTCGACCCCGTTCTCGTCGACGATCACGTTCAGTGCGACATGCGAATTCGCGGGTTTGGTCTCGTCGTCGAGCTCGATGTCGTCGAGCTTGGTCCGGCCGATCGCCCGCTCCTGCTCCTCGACGGTCAACGAGTTCCACGACGCGAGGTCGTGCAGGTATTTCTGGACGACGACGTAGCTACCGCCGGCGAAGTCCGGATCCTCGTCGGAGACCAGGGCCGCCTCGACGGCCTCGTCGTCCTCGGGGTTCTCGGTTCCGTCGACGAAGCCGAGCAGGTCGCGGCGTTCGAAATAGCGGAAGCCGTGCGTCTCGTCGACGACCCGAGCCGCACCGCGCAGCCTATCGTTGATCTTCGCGGCGAGTTCGAAGCACAGGTCCATCGTCGACGCGCGGAGGTGGAACAACAGGTCGCCGGGGGTCGAGGGGGCCTGGTGCCGACCGCCGTCGAGCGGGACGAACGGATGCAGTCCGGCGGGCCGGGGGCCGTCGAACAGCCGGTCCCACATATCCGAGCCGATGCCGGTGACGACCGACAGGCCGCCCTCCGGGATGCGGAAACCGACCGAGCGGCGCAGGCCCGAGAGATCTTCGAGCAGATCCCGCACGGTGTCCTCTGCGCCCTCGTCGACGGTGACGACGAGGAAGATCGCCGCTTCGGTGAGCGGGGTCAGTATCGGTTGTGCACGAACCACTCCGACAACGCTAGTGCACCCCGCACGAAACAGGCGTTCGCGGCACGCCGACGTTCGTCACTGCACAACTGCAGCGTCAAGGCACCATCCAGCCCAGCACCGAGGTGGACTGCAGCCACACGAGGACGGCGAGCACCGCGAGACCGGCGATGCTCAGCGGCCAGATCCGGCGCATGAGCAGCCCGTCCTTGCCGGACAGTCCCTTCACCGACGACACCAGCGCGAGGTTCTGCAGTGCGATCGGGGTGCCGGTGGTGCCGCCGGCCATGTTCCCGGCGACCAGCACGGTCGGGTCGAGTCCCGACTGCTGGGCCGCGGCGACCTGCAGGCTGCCGAACATCGCGTTGGAGGCGGTGTTCGAGCCGGTGACCACGACGCCGAGCCAGCCGAGCACCGGCGACAACAGCGCGAACGCCACGCCCGCACCGGCGAGAAAACCGCCGATCGTGGCGGTCTGCCCGGACAGGTTCATCACGTACGCGAGGGCGAGGACCGCCGTCACCGTCGCGAACGACCACCGCAACTGCACGACCGCCGCGACGAAGCATCGCACCGCGTCGGCCACCGCGACCTTCAGCACCGGTATCGACAGCAGCGCGGCGACGAAGACGAGGCTGCCCGGGGCAGTGAGCAGATCGATGGTGAAGGTCTCCGCGGTGGGAACGTCCCCGTCGGCCGTAGTCACGTCCACACCCGGCCAGGGGAACGACAGGCTCGCGTTCGACAACAGCGACGCCACCGGACCGAACCGGCTGACGAGGAAGACGACCACGATCAGGGCGTAGGGGGCGAACGCCTCGACGACGCGTCGACGCGAGTCGTGGATCCGGTCGGATGCGGCCCGGCGGGCCTCCCGATGCATGGGATGCACCTTCACCGCGACCAGCAGCACGAGCAGACCGGCCACGGCACCGGCGATGTTGCTCAGCCCCACGGTGAGATAGCTCGCGCACACGAACTGGGCGGCGCCGAAGGCAAGTCCGACGACGAGCGCGACCGGCCACGTCTCGCGAACTCCGCGCCATCCGCCGACCACCGCGACCAGCACGAGCGGGACGAACACCGCGAGCAGGCAGACCTGACGCGCGACGACCGGTCCGATCTCGTCGATCGGGATCTCCGAGACGCGCGACATCGTCAGGATCGGTGTGCCCATGACGCCGAGCGGGGTGACGACCGAGTTGGCGAGCAGCGACGCCGCGGCCGCACGCACCGGCGGCAGACCGGCACCGATGAGCACGACGGTCGCGACGACGATGGGGGTGCCGAAACCGGCGACCGCCTCGAGCAGCGCGCCGAACAGGAAGGCGATGACGATGGTGAGGATCCGCGGATCCGGGGATATTCGCCCGAAGGCGCGGGTGAGGACGTCGAAGTGCCCGGATTCGACGGTGAGCCGGTACACCCAGACGGCGTTGACCACCGTCCACATGATCGGGAAGAGACCGAAGACCGCACCTTCGACACCGGCACTGAGCGCGGACCCGACCGGCATGCCGTAGACGGCGGTGCCCACGATCAGGGCCACGACCACCGCGATTCCCGCGGCCGAATGCGACCGCAGTCGGAAGACGGCGAGCAGGACGAGCATGGTCAGCAGCGGGAGTACCGCCACCAGTGCCGACCACGCGAGCGACCCGCCGACCGGCGCGATCGGCTGAACGTATGCACCTGTCACTGCATCACGACCGGTGTGTCTGCACGGCGGTGCGGATGGTGGCGGCCGTGCCGTCGAGCACGGTCCGGTTCGGTGTCCGCCAATCGGCTCGGATCCCGAAGCCGTCCCCGGCGCTGCGCGGCACGAGGTGCAGGTGCACGTGGAAGACCTCCTGGCCGGCGGCGACGCCGTCGGCGAGGAACATGTTCACGCCCTCGATCGGGAGGTCGGACGCGCGCATCGCCGTGGCGATCCGTTGCCCGGCGGTGAACACCTTCGCTCCGTCGTCGGGATCGAGTTGTGCCAGTCCGGAGGCGTGCCGCTTCGGAATCACGAGCAGATGCCCGGGAGTGAACGGGCGGATGTCCATGAACGCGAGCACGTCGGGTTCGTCGAGCACGACGCTGGCCGGCGACTGCCCGGCCACGATGGCGCAGAAGATGCAGTCCGTCACTGTGGCGTGGACTCCTCCGCACGTGCGGGTCCGCGGGCGGTTTCGAGCAGGCGTAGCAGTTCGCCCTGCACCGTAGGACGGTCGCGCACCGGGTCGTCGCTGTGCGCGAGACACAGCATCGCTTCCTCGACGGCCGCGACGAGCAGGTGCGCGAGCACCGACGTCCGCGTGGGCGACGCCTCGTAGGTCTCGGGATCGAGGGTGACGAGCATGCGCTCGATGGCCTTCAGCGAGGAGTGCCGGTGGGTCTCGCGGACCTCGGCCCAGCCGAGGACCGCGGGGGCTTCGATGAGCAGCAGCCGGCGGGTCGCGGGGTCGTAGACCGCGTCGAGCGAGGCGAGCACGGCCTGGGTGAAGCCCCCCCAGGCGTCCTCGACCGGTTCGGCCGGGACCAGGGAGCTCTCCGCTTCCGACTGGAGTCGTTCGATGACACCGCGGAACAGATCCCGCTTGTCGGCGAAGTGGTGGTAGAGCGCACCGCGCGTCACCCCCGCCACCGAGACGATCTCCTCCGTGGCCGCCGCCGCGTATCCGTCGCGCAGGAACACCTCGCGCGCTGCATCGAGCAGCGCGGTGCGTGTTCGCGCTGCGTCACGCAACCGACCCGTATTTCCCGGTTTCACCGACACTTCGTTCTCTCCTGCTGATACCGCCACCCCCATCGGACACTCCCCCCGGCAGTCGGTTCCCGTGATTCCTGTCGAATCGGCTTCCTACAGAATCGGCGCCGGCGTGTACTTCGCTGCTTCCGGATACTGCGTCACGAGGTCCTGCACCGCCGCGACGACCGCTTCGACCTGCGCGACCGCAGCTCCGGCGAAGACCTCCCGGTCGGCCAGTGCCGCGTCGAGCGCGGCGCGGTCGAGCGGCAGCCGGTCGTCGGCGGCGAGACGGTCGAGCAGATCGGGTTCGCGACCCTCCTCGCGCATCGCGAGTGCGACGGAGACCGCATGCTCCTTGATGACCTCGTGTGCGGTCTCGCGACCCACCCCGGCCCGGACCGCGGCCATGAGGACCTTGGTCGTCGCGAGGAACGGCAGATACCGCACGAGTTCCTTCTCGATCACCGCCGGGTAGGCACCGAACTCGGCGAGGACCGTCAGGAAGGTCTCCATCTGGCCGTCGATCGCGAAGAAGGCGTCGGGAAGGGCCACACGGCGGACGACGGAGCAGAAGACGTCGCCCTCGTTCCACTGCGCGCCGGCGAGCTCGGCGGCCATGGAGGCATAGCCGCGCAGGACGACCTGCAGGCCGTCGACGCGCTCGCACGAGCGGGTGTTCATCTTGTGCGGCATCGCGGACGACCCCACCTGGCCGGGCTGGAAGCCCTCGGTGACGAGTTCGTGGCCGGCCATGAGCCGGATGGTGTGGGCGAACGACGCGGGACCGGCGCCGACCTGCACGAGCGCGGAGAGCACGTCGTGGTCGAGCGAACGCGGATAGACCTGGCCGACGCTCGTGAAGACGTTCGCGAAGCCGAGATGCTGCGCGACCTTCTGCTCGAGCTGCGCGAGCTTGGCGGAATCACCGCCGAGCAGGTCGAGCATGTCCTGTGCGGTGCCCATCGGGCCCTTGATCCCGCGCAGGGGGTAGCGGGCCATCAGTTCCCGGACGCGCTGCAGCGCGATGAGCAGTTCGTCGGCGGCCGACGCGAAACGCTTGCCGAGGGTGGTGGCCTGCGCCGCGACGTTGTGCGAGCGACCGGCCATGACGAGCGAGGCGTACTCGGTGGCGCGCTCGGCGAGGCGTGCGGCCACGGCGACACCGTGGGAGTGGACGTGCTCGAGCGACCGCAGGATCTGCAGTTGCTCGACGTTCTCGGTGAGGTCGCGGCTGGTCATGCCCTTGTGGACGTGCTCGTGACCGGCGAGGGCGTTGAACTCCTCGATGCGGGCCTTGACGTCGTGGCGGGTGACGCGCTCGCGCTGGGCGATGGACTCGAGGTCGACCTGCTCGATCACGCGTTCGTAGTCGGCGATCGCCTCGGCGGGAACGTCGATCCCGAGTTCGGCCTGCGCCCGCAGCACCGCGAGCCACAGCTGCCGCTCGAGCACGATCTTGTACTCGGGCGACCACAGGTCCCGGAGTTCGGGGCTGGCGTAGCGGGTGGCGAGGACGTTGGGGATGTGGCTCACACAAGTGAGTTTACGGTCCGGGTCTGCTCCCGTATGCCCCGACCTCAATCCTCGACCGGGGGCGCGACGGTCTCGACGACGTCGAGCAGGATGCCGCGCGCGAGCGAGCGCGGGTCGGGATCGAGCTCGCCCAGTCCGCCGAGGACCGCGCCGTCCACGACCGCCACGAGCCGACGCACCTCGCGGGGCCGCACCGATCGGCAGCAGCGTTCGAGCAGGTCGGTGAGCAGGTGGTCGATCTGCTCGCGCATGCGGACCTGCACGTCACGCAGTTCCGGATAGCGGGCTGTCGCGACGCACCGCTCGTACCGGGAGATCAGGCGTTCGCGGTCGATGCCGCCGTCGCAGTCCCGCGGTCCGATGAGCAGTTCGACGATGAGATCGGCCGTGCCCTCGAGACTGCGCGGGAGCGGCTCGATGTCGCGGACGCGCTCCCGCATCGCGTCGAGTTCCCGCTCGCTGTTGTAGTCGACCGCGCATGCGACGAGGTCGTCGAGCGATTCGAAGTAATAGGTGGTCGATGCGAGCGGCAGGCCCGCGCGGGTGGCGACGGCCCGGTGGCGGACGGCGTCGATCCCCCCTTCGAGGATGAGGTCGGCCGCTGCCTCGACCAGCGCCTGACGGCGCCGTTCGCCCTTCGGGGTCGCAGCAATCGACACCTTCTCATGGTGACAGTCCCGACCGTCTCACCAGGGGAAAACGGAAGTGGAGACCAACCGGTACCATTGCGCCCGCCCGCGCGTGTCGAGTCCTCGGCGGGCGCAGCCCCGCGAGTAGATCATCGAACGATCGGAGCCGTACCGGATGAGACGTCGACGCTTTCTGCAGGCATCGCTTCTCGGGGCCGCCCTGGCGGGTGCCGGCGCCGCGGCCCCGGGCATGTCCGGTATCGGCCTCCCGCGTGCGGACGCGCTGCCCGTCGGGGTCGACGAGTACCGCCGTCTCGTGCCCGAACTGTTCGTTCCGCCGCCCGCCCCGCCGGAGCATTCCGAGGTCGTCGTGGTGGGCTCCGGTTTCGGTGCGAGCGTCGCCGCGCTGCGCCTGGCCGAGGCCGGGAACCGGGTCACGATGCTCGAGCGCGGCATGCGCTGGCCCCGCGACCCGCACCGCGAGATCTTCACGACCGACCTGCTCGCCGATGGTCGCGGCTACCACCACCGCACCCATTTCACCGGACCGACGGGCATCCCGGTGGTGTGCGACGACTTCGCCGGTGTCCTCGATGTGGTCGACTACCCGAACATGTCGGTGTGGCGCGGCGCGGCGGTGGGTGGCGGATCGATCGTGTTCACCGGAGTGATGATCGCTCCCGAACGGCACCTCTTCGAGCACGTCTTCGGCGGCCGTCTGTCCTACGACGAGATGACCTCCACCTGGTACCCGAAGGTGCGCTCGATGCTGCGCCTCGACCCGATGCCCGACGACATCTACAACGCCGCCGAGTTCACGCACTCGCGGCGATGGGACGACGACGCGCGCGCCGCCGGTTACAGCCCGCACCGCATCGACGGCATCTGGGATTGGGACGTCGTGCGCGCCGAACTCGCCGGCTCGGTCCGCCGATCGGCCGTCGCGGGCGAGAGCAATCTCGGCAACTCGAACGGCGCGAAGTTCGATCTCACGCAGAACTACATCCCGGCGGCAGAGGCGACCGGGCGCACCCTGGTGTGCCACGGTCACCGGGTGCTTGCGATCGGTCAGAACGGCGACGGCCGCTACCGGCTCGACGTGCAGGCCGTCGACCCGACGGGGGTGGTGCTGCGCACTACCACGATCACGTGCGACCGCCTCGTCCTCGGCGCCGGATCGATCGGCACGACCGAACTGCTCGTCAAGGCGCGGCACACCGGTTCGCTGCCGAACCTCGACGAGCGCGTGGGCCGGGGCTGGGGCACCAACGGCGACGCGGTGCTCGTCCGCTCGTTCGCGCTCACCGAGGGTTTCGGCGGCGACCAGGGCGCGCCGTCGGCGTCGCGGATCGTCGACGAGTCCGGTCTGCCGCTGAGCCTCGAGAATTGGTTCGTCGCGGGCACCGCGAAGGACGTCGGGATGCTCGCCTCCCTCGGCATGACCCTCGACCCCACCCGTGCCGACTTCGCGTACGACCCGGGTGCCGATCGGGCGGTTTTGAACTGGCCGACCGGTGGCGAACGCGAGAGCGTCGACGCCCTGCGGGCCGTGCACAACGCGATGGCGCAGGCCGGTGGCACGATCCCGGGCGCATCGCCGATGGCCGAGGACGTCAACGCGACCTTCACTGCGCATCCACTCGGTGGTGCGGTGCTCGGCGAGGCGACCGACGGTTACGGCCGCGTGCACGGCCATCCCGGTCTCTACGTCGTCGACGGCGCGCTGATCCCGGGCAGCACCGGCACCGCGAACCCGTCGCTGACCATCGCGGCGCTGGCCGAACGGAACATCGCGCGGATCATCGCCGACGGGCGGTGACCCGGCCGCGGCGGTCCGGCACGGCGATCAGGAGACGGGCAGCCAGGCCGCGAGCCGGTCGAGCGCCGCGGTGACGTCGGCAGTCGAACCCGCGAACGACAGCCGCACGGTCTCGTCGCCGCGCACGGTGTCGAAGTCGACGCCCGGTGCGAGCGCGAGCCCGGTGTCGTGGAGCAGCCGCGCGCACCACGCCGTCGAGTTCTCGCCGTCGAGCAGATGGCCGATGTCGGCGTAGACGTAGAAGGCGCCGTCTGCCGGTGCGAGTTTCGTGATGCCGAGATCCGGAAGCCCTTCGAGCAGCAGTTCCCGGTTCACGGCGTAGCGGGAGACGTGCCCGTCGAGTTCGGTGCGGGCCTCGGTCCCGAACGCCTCGACCGCCGCGAACTGCGAGACCGACGGCGGGCACACCGTCATGTTCGACGCGAGTCGCTGCAGAGCCGGACGCATCGTCTCGGGCGCGAGCATCCAGCCGAGCCGCCAACCGGTCATCGAGAAGTACTTCGACACCGAGCCGATCACCACCGAGTCGCGCGAGGTCGCCCACGCCGTCGAGGTCGCCGGTGATCCGGTGCCCTCACCGGTCTCGGACCGGACGGTGCCGAACTCGATGCCGTGGTAGATCTCGTCGGAGATGAGCAGGCTGCCGTGCTCGTCGCACCAGCGCGCGAGCGCCGCGAGCTCGGACGGTTCGATCATCGTGCCGGTCGGGTTGGCGGGGCTGGCGACGACGATTCCCGCAGGCGGAGCGTCGAGTTCCTCGAGCATCGCGACGGTGGGCTGGTAGCGGGTCTGCGGACCGCAGTCGAGTTCGACGACACGACAACCGAGCGCGGCGAGGGTGTTGCGGTAGGCCGGGTAGCCGGGGCGGGCGACGACCACGGTGTCGCCGACGTCGAAGGCCGCGAGGAACACCAGGGTGAAGGCGCCGGACGAGCCGGTGGTGACGACGACGTCGTCCGCGTCGACGTCGATGCCGTACCTGTGGCGGTGGTACGCCGCGATCTCCTCGCGCAGCGGCAGGATGCCGAAGGTCTCCGTGTAACCCAGCAGTTCCGCATCGATCGCCAGGTTGGCGGCCCGGAGCACGGGAGCGGGTGCGGGGGTCGACGGTTGTCCGGCGGCGAGACTCAGAATGTCGCCGTGGCTGCGCTGCCGCTCGGCGGCCGCCTTCCACACATCCATGACATGGAACGTCTCGATACCGGAGCGTTGGGATTCGGGGCGCACGTCGACGACGGTAGTACGCCCCGCGTCGTTCGTCAGAGCCGGACGCGCTGAAGTCGGGTGAGGGCATCCCACGCGATCGGATAGTCCTGACGATCGACGACCTTCACCTGCGTGGCCTCCGCGTCGGTGGCCTCCGCGTCGGTGGCCTCCGCGTCGGTGGCCGCCGCGTCGGGTTCCGGCGTCGGTTGCGGCACGACCGGCAACAGCAGATGCGAGTCGAACTGTCCGCCGGCGTGCACGATGTGGAAGCCCTTGTTGATGGTGCGATCGTGCCCGACGCGTGGGTTCTCGTCGAGGTCGTGGCCGGCGATGACGAGCACGAGGCTCGATCCGGCTTCGAAGAAGGTGCTGTGCGGCATGATCTCGATGTCGACGGGCACGATCTGGTCGGGCAGCAACGGCCAGTACTTCGTCTGGTCGTGGACGGGCCGGTAGGCGGTGGAGGCCTCCGGGTCCAGCGCCCGCCGCGAGACCCGCATCCACCCGTGGGCGACGAATCCCTTCTCGTAGCCGCCGTGGCCTTCGAACCACACGTCGCGGCCGTGCTCGTCGCGCTTGGCGAGCCCGACGAACAGGTCCATGTCGTTGGCGTCCTTCGCCTGCACCCACAAACGCAGCGCCGCGTGCCCGGTGATCTCGGTGTCCTCGTCGAAGGTGTGGGTGAAGACGAGTTCGTCGCCCGCGACGGGGAAGGTGCGGCGGAACTGGCTGCTCTCGCACGGGGTGGTGCTCAGGTCGGCGTTCGCGTGGTCGAGGTGGAATGCGACGTAACGGGTGTCGGGGACCGGCCACTCGGATTCGAAGCGTTCGGAATAGGTGCGCAGGTCGTGGCGGGTCTCGAGACGGATGCGCGGGGTGTCCTCGAAGCCGTTGTCCTCGTCCTTGAGGAAGCGGTCGAAGAATCGTCGCTGGTAGTCGAGGGCCTCGTTGCCGTAGAAGGTCTGCCACATCTTCCGGCCGTGGGTGTAGAGCCACTTGTGCTCCGACGCGATGCGGCGGTAACCCTCGACCGACCCGCGGGCGCGTGGGCCCTGATCGGACCACGAGACGCCGACGAGCGCGGGCACGGTGACGTCCTCGAGCCGGGGCGGCGGGGCGAGGTGACGGAAGAAGTCGGGGAAACGGCGCCGCAACCACGGGGTGAACCGCCGGAGGGAGGCGGCGCCGCAGCGGGCCCCGGTGTTCGTCGCGCTGTACCAGAACTCGCTGTAGCGGGTCTCGGGGATGCCGCCCTGGGTGAGGATGTCGCGGCAGGGATCGCTCACACCTTCCCAGGGTGCGATGGCCGCGAGACAGGGCGGGTTGAGCGCGGCGGTGTACCACTGCAGTGTGGCGAGATAGTCGGCGCCGGCGAGGCCGACGCGGCCGTTGCTCCACTCCTGACCACCGGCCCATTCCACGACGGACGCGCAGTCGAGCGCGGCCCGGCCGAGCAGCAGGCGGGGACGGCCGCCGCTAGCGTGATGACCGCGCATGTCCGCGACGACGAGGACGTAGCCGCGAGGAACCCAGTAGGCGGGGTCCGGTGCTTCGAAGGAGGTGCAGTCACTGATCTCGAGATCGCCGATGTGGTTGCCGGATTCGGCGAGGTCGTCGAAGTCGACGGGATACCGGTCGACGCCGGCGTCCTTGCCGTAGGGGGTGACGGCGACCAGCACGGGGCAGCGGTCGTGCTCACCGGAGTCGGCAGGACGGTAGACGTCGGCTCTCAGTACGGTGCCGTCGCCCGTGCGGATGGGCACGTCGCGCTCGACGAGGACGTCGTCCGGCAACCCGTGGACGACGACGTGGTGGTGCCGTAGCGGTGTCGGGTCCGGCGTCGGCGTTCGTCTTCGAGAAACCATGCAGTCACCCCTGGCGGCATCGAAATGCACCGAGTGTGCAACATACACCCGGTAGGTGCAAGGGTGAAGGACGAGAGTGAAAGGCTAGACCGAGATCCGGCCCTCGACGGCCGCCAGACCGATGTCGCGGCGGAAGTGACCGCCCGGCAGCTTGACGTCGGCGAGCCGATCATAAGCGGCCTCGCGCGCGGACGCGAGATCGGCACCCACACCGATCACGTTGAGCACGCGCCCACCTGCGGAGACCAGCGCGCCGTCCTCGCGACGCTTCGTGCCGGCGTGCAGCACCGTGTCGCCCTCGGCGCCGGTGATCACATCGCCGGTGCGCGGGGTGGACGGGTAGTACTCGGCGGCGAGCACCACGGTCACCGCGGCGCCGTCCTTCCAGCGCAGCGGCGGGAGCTCGGCGAGCGTGCCGGCGGCGACCGCCTTCAGGGCCTCGCCCAGCGGGGACTCGAGCAGAGCGAGCACGGCCTGGGTCTCCGGGTCGCCGAAACGGCAGTTGAACTCGACCACGGCCGGGCCCTCGGCGCCCATCGCCAGACCCGCGTAGAGCAGTCCGGAGAAACCGCATCCGCGGCGCACCATCTCGGCCGCGACGGGCTCCACGACCTCGGAGACGATCCGCTCGACGCTACCCTCGGGCAACCACGGCAGCGGCGTGTAGGCACCCATGCCACCGGTGTTGGGGCCGGTGTCGTCCTCGCCGACGCGCTTGTGGTCCTGCGCCGGGAGCAGCGGCACGACCGTCTCGCCGTCGACGAGGCAGAACAGCGAGACTTCGGGGCCGTCGAGGAAGGACTCCAGCAGGACGGGGTGCCCGTTCTCGAGGATCTCGGCGGCGTGGTCGCGGGCGGCGGCGCGATCGGTGGTGACGACGACGCCCTTACCGGCAGCGAGACCGTCGTCCTTGACCACCCAGGTCGGTCCGAACCGGTCGAGCGCCTCGTCGAGGGTCGCGGGTGTGTCGACGACCTCGCTGTGGGCGGTGCGCACACCGGCGGCGGCCATGACGTCCTTCGCGAACGCCTTCGATCCCTCGATGCGTGCGGCGGCGGCGGACGGTCCGAAGCAGGGGATGCCCGCGGCGCGGACGGCATCGGCGACCCCGAGGACGAGCGGAACCTCGGGACCTATGACGACGAGGTCGGCCTTCTGCGCGGTGGCGAGGGCGACGACGTTGTCGGCGGAGGCCGCATCGACGGGGAACAGCTCGGCGACGTTCGCGATACCGGGGTTGCCCGGCGCGGCCAGCACGGCGGTCACGCCGGGGTCGCGGGACAGGGCGAGAGCAAGAGCATGTTCACGGGCACCGGAGCCTATAACGAGTACGCGCACGCAGGACAGACTACGGGACCGGTCTCCACACGAGATCGGCGCGGGAACGCGTGCGCTGAACGGCTTCCGCATTGGGCAGATCGACGGTCCGCACCCATTCGCGTGCGCCGTCCTCGTCCCGTCCGTGGTGGCGGTGCCGGCGCACGAGACGTCGCGTGAGCGTGCGGCGGGGTGCGTCGATGTAGATGAC
The DNA here is from genome assembly GCF_019641445.1 of Rhodococcus sp. DMU2021. NCBI lineage: Bacteria > Bacillati > Actinomycetota > Actinomycetes > Mycobacteriales > Nocardiaceae > Rhodococcus > Rhodococcus sp. DMU2021. The sequence continues at coordinate 13,309 of NZ_JAIFKB010000008.1, read as the reverse complement.
GAGGTCGAGCAGCGGGCGGATGTGTTCCCATCCCCCGGTCTCGAACATCAGGTAGTTGCCCTCGGTGACGATCACCCGGGCATCGGCCGGCACAGCGTGCACCGCCGCGATCGGTTCGTCGAGCGGCCGGGAGAAATCCGGGGCGTAGATCGTCTCGTCGCGGCACTGCCGCACCCGGCTCAGCATGTCGCGGAAGCCGGCCACGTCGAAGGTGTCGGGCGCCCCCTTCCGGTCCCGCGCGCCGAAGGTGTCGAGCTGCCGGTTGGACAGGTGGTAGCCGTCCATCGGCACCTGTCCGGTGGAGACCCCCGCGCATCGGAGGGCGTAGACGAGCAGCGCCGCGGCGCGACTCTTCCCGGCACCCGGCGGCCCGCACAGACCGACGACCGTGCGCCGATCCGCGGGAAGCCCGACGAGGACGTGTGTGACGAGTTCGTCCACGAGCACGCGCAGCGGCGCCTCCCGCACGCTCCCGTCACCTTCCATGAGCCCGACGATACGACCGCCCGCGACCGTCGGAGTCGCCGTGAGCTCTCGACACGCCCACCCGACTGATCTATCGTTATTTCGAAAGTTCGGAATTTCGAACTGTCACCCCGACACGGACGGATACCGCCATGCCGAACAGGATCGGAACCACCCTCGCCGCGACGAGCGTCGTGATCGCTCTGGCCGGATGCGGGCAGAGCACTCCACCGGAGTCCGACATCCCTGCACCGGCCGGGGCGGACGCGTCCGCCCCGGCCGGTGAATGCATGCCCACCCCCGCCGCGGACGTGAGCACCGCCGAAGGCTGGATCGGCTACCTCGCCGAGAACCCCGACACGGTCGCCATCGCGGTCGACGAAGGCAACGGCGGGACCTTCGAACAACGACCCGACGAGCGGCAACCGCTCGCGTCGGCTGTGAAGGTCGTGCATCTCGCCGCCTATGCCCGCGCCGTCGCAGCCGGTGAACTCTCCCCCGACGAGCGCGTACCGCTCGCCGACTGGGAACGCTGGCATCTCCCGGACACCGACGGCGGCGCACACCCCCGGGCTCTCGAACGGCTCGGTGTGAACGACCCGGAGGACACCGTCACTCTCGACGAGATGGTGTCGGCGATGATCCAGGAGAGCGACAACGCGGTCCCCGACTACCTGCGCGACCGCCTCGGCGACGACGCGCTGCGCGAGGCCGCCGCCCAGGGCGGCTGGGACGACTTCACGCCGCCGACGATGCTCGGCAACACACTCGCGCTGCTCGACCCGACACTCGACGATTCGTCGGCGGTCTGGGACGCCGCGCGCCGCTACGCCTCCGACCCCGCCTACCGCGCCGAAGCGGTGCAGCACCCGGCGCCGGAGGATTTGTTCGCCCGGGTCGACCGCGTCCAGCGTTTCGACAACACCGGATCGGCCGCCGAGCTCACCGCCCTGCATCGCGCGATCGCCGACGGTTCGTTCGGTGCCGGCGGCGACCTCGCGCGTACCCACCTCGAATGGCAACCGTCCACGGTTCCGGGATTCGAGGGAGTCGGATTCAAGGGCGGTAGCCTGCCCGGCATCCTCACCGACGCAGTCACCTTCCGCCGCGATGACGACACGATCGCGACCACGGTGATGCTCGCGTCCGGCATGTCGGACAGCGACTACGCGGAAGCCCTCGAATCGTTCGCCCATCAGGAGATGCTCGCCGCGGCAGCGAACGATCCCGATTTTCTCGAGCGGATACGCTGCGCGATGTGAGCGACGGCGACGTGAACGACGAGTACGAGGCCCGGCTCGCGGATCTCGAACGCCGTGTGCGGATCCTCGAGGGCGACGCGACCCGCCGGGGCGCCGGGGACGGTCCCGGTGGCACCGGTCCCGTGGCGGACGTGGCAGGAAGCACGGGGTCCGTGACCTACGGGGGCTTCGTCTCCCTGCACGGCAACGTCCGCTGGAACATCGAGTACGACGCGGGCGCATCCCTCGCACTCGATCCCGTTCCCGTCGCCGCCGTCCTCGACGCCTTGGGCAACCCCGCGAGGCTGGCGATCGTGCGGACTCTGCTGCGCGGGCCCGCCACCGCCACCGAACTCCAGGAGGCCACCGACCTCACGTCGACCGGCCGGCTCTACCACCATCTCCGGGCTCTGTCGGCTGCGCGGGTGGTCGAGCAGGGAAGCCGAAACCGCTACCGGATCGCGCCGGAGAAGGTCGTGCCGCTGCTGGTCCTCACCGTCGCGGCGGCCGATGTCGGGGAACAGCTCCGGTGAACCCGGTGTCCCTTATCCTCCCGGTATGACTTCCGTGTTCAGCAAGATCATCGCCGGTGAACTGCCGGGCCGTTTCGTCTGGCAGGACGACGACGTCGTCTCCTTCCTGACCATCAACCCTTTCACCGAGGGGCACGTGCTGGTCGTGCCACGGCAGGAGGTCGATCACTGGCAGAGCGTGGACGACGACCTGTGGGCGAAGGTGAACGACGTCGCCCGCATCCTCGGTCGCGCCGTCACCGCCGCCTTCGACGCCCCGCGCGCCGGCCTGATGATCGCCGGCCTGGAGGTCCCCCACCTGCACCTGCACGTCTTCCCCGCCTACTCCCTCGGCGACTTCGATTTCGCGACGGCCGAGAAGGATCCGTCGCCCGAATCGCTCGACCGCGCGCATCGCAAGATCAAGGACGCCCTGCGCGAACAGGGGCACGGCGAGCACGTCCCCGACTGATCCGCTCGACGGGATATCGGCGGAACAATTCCGACCGGTATCCCGTTGTGTTCCTCGTGTCTTCTACTCCACCGAGTTCCCCAGCCCCGGCCGGTACGGCCGAGCCGCAGGCCGCTGCCGCACCGCGCGCCGGTCTTCTGATCGCCGTTCTCGTCGGGGCCGCATTCGTCGTCATCCTCAACGAGACGATCATGAGCGTCGCGCTGCCGAAGCTGATGGTCGAGTTCGACGTCGGCGCAGCCACCGCCCAATGGCTCACCACGGCGTTCATGCTGACCATGGCCGTCGTCATCCCGATCACGGGTTACCTGCTCACCCGGCTGTCGCTGCGCACGGTCTTCGCGATCGCGATGGGCAGCTTCCTGCTCGGCACCCTGATCGCCGCGAGCGCCCCGATCTTCCCGGTCCTCGTGCTGGGTCGTGTCGTCCAGGCCGTGGGCACCGCGGTGATGTTGCCGCTGCTGTTCACGACGGTGCTCAACCTGGTTCCCGCCGATCGTCGCGGTCGCACGATGGGCGTGATCTCGATCGTCATCGCGGTCGCTCCCGCGGTCGGCCCGACCATCGGTGGCGTCGTGCTCGACCAGCTGAGCTGGCGGTGGATGTTCTGGCTGGTGCTGCCGATCGCGGTCGTCGCGACGGCGCTCGGCCTGAGCTGGATCCGCAGCGTCACCGAACCGGTCGCGGTTCCGCTCGACGCCCCGTCGGTGGTGTTGTCGGCCCTCGGGTTCAGCGGTCTCGTCTTCGGTCTGAGCAGTCTCGGTGAGGCCGCCGAGGGCGATCCGCTCATGCCGCCGTGGCTGCCGCTGGTCGTCGGCATCGCGTCGCTGACGGTCTTCGTCCTGCGTCAGATCCGCCTCGGCGACGGCGCCCTACTGGACATGCGCGCGTTCCGTACCCCGGCGTTCTCGCTCGCGGTTGCACTCGTCTCGGTAAGCATGATGTCGCTGTTCGGCACCCTCATCCTGCTGCCGATCTACCTGCAGAACGTGCTGGGTCAGTCGACGCTGACCACCGGCCTGATGCTGCTGCCCGGTGGTCTGGTCATGGGTCTGCTCGGCTACATCGTCGGACGCCTGTTCGACCGGTTCGGTCCGCGGCCGCTCGTCGCACCGGGCGCGATCATCGCCTGCGTCGCGATGTGGGGCATGACGACCTTCGACGCGACCACCACGATCGGCACGGTCATCGCCTGGCACGTGCTGCTCAACATCGGCCTCGCGTTGATGTTCTCGCCGCTGCTGACCTCGGCACTCGGAGCGCTGCCGCGGCGGTTGTACTCCCACGGCAGCGCCATCGTCAGCACCATGCAGCAGGTCGCCGGTGCGGCCGGTACGGCGTTGTTCATCACGGTGCTGACCCGCACGACCGTCGCGGGCGCCGAGAGCGCGGGCGATCCCGCCGGTGCGCTCGCGGACGGTGTCCACGGCGCGTTCACGTGGGGCGCGGCGATCGCGGTGATCGCAGTCGTCGGCTCCCTGTTCGTCCGACGGGCCCCGGAGCCCGAGGCGGATGCGGTGGAGGTGTCGGCCCCCGAGACCGCCGGAACGCACTAGCCGGCAGTACACACCGGCCCGGCACTCACGCGCCGGTCGTCACGACTTCCCTGTTCGACGGGAAGCGTGGCGGCCGGCGCGTTGCTGTCCGCACACGGTTCGTGGAGGAAGGCGTCCAGTTCGACCCACGAGGTGTCGCGTGCGGCGCTGCCGGACGGATGCTGGACCTCGCGTTCGATCGCGGTGAGGCGGTAGGCCGTGCGGACGATGGGTGCGGGCACCCCGCCGAAGACGGCGTCGAGCAGGCCGAGTGCGGGCTCGGCGACGAACAACGACCACGCGTTCTGCGCGGCCTTCCCGACCACGTCCGTGATCCCCATGTATGAGCTCGGAGAACCTGTCCGACGGCAGTGCTATTAAGTGATGCATGACGTGTTCACAGTGCAACCACGATCTCGACCACTGCCACGGCACTCTCGTGCTCCACGCCGATACTCGGGTCGACTGCACCGAACCCGACTGCGTCGACTTCGAGATCGTGCGGCACACCCTCGTTCTCGACTGCATCGAACTGGACGGCGGATGTTCGTGCACGGTGATTGCGCAGGAATCGCAGCTACTGCGCGTGTCCTGAGCAATTTGCCAATACTCGCCCGGAATTCCTAACCTCGACGGAGGTGGCCGCCGGTCGGCCTCCCGGACGAGCGCACCGTACCCGGCCAGCGACAAGACGGTGCAGGAGCGTTGTACGTCATGGCCTGGATCGTTCTCGTCCTCTCCGGTGTGCTCGAAGCCGTGTGGGCTACAGCCCTCGGCAGATCTGCCGGTTTCAGCCGGCTCACCCCGACACTGGTGTTCGTCGTCGCCCTCGTCCTGAGCATGGCCGGGCTCGCGTATGCCCTGCGCACCCTGCCGGTCGGGACGTCCTACGCGATCTGGGTGGGTATCGGCGCCGCTCTCACGGTCGGATATGCGATGGTCACCGGCACCGAGACCGCCTCGCTGCTGAAGCTCGCACTGATCGCGGGCATCGTGCTGTGCGTGGTCGGTCTCAAACTCGTGCACTGAACGTTCTCGGGCCTCACGTTCTCGGACTGACGTTCTCGAGCACTGACCGTTACAGTCGGTTCCATGAACCTCGGGTCCGTACTCGTGATGCCGGTGCGTGTGGGTCTGACCGCCGCAGAGGTCGCCCTGAGCGTCGCCGAGACGGTCGTCGGCACCGTGCGGGTCGCGGTGTCGCCCACCACCTACTCCGCGCTCGGCGCGGTCGGCCTGCCCGACACCCGCAGTTCGGTGGGTCTGCTGCAGCAGATCTCGAAGCTCACGTCGGAGGACCGTGGACTCGGTCACGCGTTGCGTCCCGGCGGTCCCCTCGACCGGCTGCTCGCGCCGGGCGGTCCCGTGGATCGGCTCACCGAGCCGGGTGGCCTGCTCGATCGGTTGCTCGAACCGGGCGGACCCGTCGACCGGCTCACCGCACCGGGTGGTCCCCTCGACCGGATCCTCGCCGACGACGGTGCCCTCGACCGCCTCGTGTCGGAAGGGGGTCTGCTCGATCGCCTCACCGCGCACGACGGCCCGCTCGAACGGCTGCTCGCCCAGGACGGCGCGGTGGAACGGCTCACCGCGCCGGGCGGCATCGTCGATGTGGCGATCCGGCCCGGTGGGGTCGTCGAGCGGGCCCTCGCCCAGGGCGGCGTCCTCGACGTCCTGCTCTCCGAACGGGGCGCCCTCGAACGACTGCTCGCCGAGGGCGGTCCGCTCGATCAGATCGTCTCGCTCTCGGAGACCCTCGCGCATCTCACGCCCGGCATCTCGCAGATGAACGCGAGCATCGACATGTTGCAGGAAACGGTCGAGCTGCTGCGCGGGGCCGTCGGTCCGCTCGGCGACCTCGCCGGCCGGCTTCCCGGGCGCTGGTTGCGCAGCGGCAAGGGCGAGCTGCTTCCGCCGCCCTGACGTGGTTCCTCGCCGTGTCAGCGATCGGAGCGGCGGGATGCGACCAGCCGGGCAGCGTCGGCCGATGCCCGGCGCGCTGCCGCGAACAGGTCCTCCCCCGTGCCGAGCAACGCGGCGAGCGTGCCGGCGAAATGATCGCCCGCCCCCGTCGTGTCGACGACGTCGACCTGCGGGACCCGCAGATGTTCGATCGCGTCCTCGGTTCCGACCACGACGTCCTCCCCACCACGGGTGATCACCACGGTGCGCACCTGTTCGAGCAGGCGGGTCACGATCGCGTCGAAGGGGGTCCCTGCGGGAAGACCCGCGTAGTGCAGGGCTTCCTGCTCGTTGAGTACGAGCGGATCGGCGCCGGCGAGGACGTATTCGTCCAGGTCGATCACCGGGCTCGGATTGAGCACGAACCGGCGGTCGTGATCGCGCGCCCACTGGGCGGCGGCCCAGGTCACTGCGGGGAGCAGCTCGAGTTGGGTGAGCACCACCGCGGGATCGAGGGCATCGAGTGCTGCGGTCACGTCCTCGGCCTCGAGCAACGAATTGGCCTCGGGTACGACGACGATCCGGTTCTGCCCGTCGTCGGAGACGAGGATGACGGCCCGGCCGGTCGGGCCCGGTGTGGTGCGCAGATGGGAGGTGTCGACCCCTGCCCTCTGTTGCACGCCGCGCAGTACGTCAGCGGCATGATCGCTGCCCACCGCGCCGACGATGGCGGTGGGAGCCAGGCGGGCAGCACCGATGGCCTGGTTCGCGCCCTTGCCTCCCGGATAGGTGCGCAGATGCCGGCCGAGTACCGTCTCACCTTCTTCGGGAGCACGTGCCACGACGACCGTCAGGTCGAGGTTCAGCGATCCCACGACCGCCACCACGCATCGACTCGACTCGGTCACGGGTCGAGCCTACGACCGATCGACCCGCGGGGCGGGCCTACGACTGATCGACCCGAAGGGCGGGCCTACGATCACTGCCCCTGCGGGTCCGGTTCCAGTTCGGGGCAGACGATGTGGACGACCTCGTCCGCCCAGGACTCCCCCACCTCGCCGTGACGCAGGTAGGCGCCGAGATACGCGCCGACGAGCATCGAGACGGCGGTGTCGACGTCGATGTCCTTGCGGATCGCGCCCGACTCGATCGCGGTGCGGAGCACGTCGGCGACGACCTCGCTCCGGGCATTGATGATCTCCCGGATCGACTCGGTGAACTCGGGTTCCTGGTCGGTGAGCAGTGCGCCGACACTGCCCATGCCCACTTCGTTCGACAGTCCGCGACGGATCAGCTCGAGGGTCCATTTGACGCGGTCGTAGACGCACAGCCCGTCGGGCACGCACGGTGAGGCGACCTGCGAGTGCAATGCCGCGTCGAGGATCTCCTCACGGTTCGCGTAGCGCCGGTAGATCGTCGTCTTCGCGACGCCCGACAGCGCCGCGACCGCCTCGACGGTGACGCGGTTGGGCCCGTGAAGCCGCAGGATCTCGAGCGCGGCCTTCACGATGCGTGCGTCGGTCCCGGCACGCTCCTTGACGGGGCGCCGCGACGTCAGGGCCACGGATTCCGTCTCGACCTCGCCCACCATGTCTACATCCTCCTCGCGCGGGCATACACCCGCAGGATTCCCGAGTCTCCCCGACAAGGCGACCCCGAATCAAACACTACGAAACGATACGCTACGATGAGCGTATCGTTCCAATCGTCGACGAAGGGGAACGCATGACAGATATCTACGCACCGACACCCGGGCACTACACCGAATCCGAAACCGTCCTCGAGAGCTACCGCACCTACGACGCCGTCGAGAGGGCCATCGACCACCTGTCCGACGAAGGCTTTCCCGTCGAGTACCTGCGGGTCGTGGGCCAGGGAGTCACCACCGTCGAACACATCGAAGGCCGCATGACCAACGGCAAGGCCGCCCTTCGCGGCGCCGCCGCAGGCGTCTGGACGGGCCTGCTCTTCGGTCTGCTCCTGGCACTGCTCCTGCCTGCCACCGGCATGGCCACCGTGATCCTCACCGCTGTCGTCTTCGGCGCGGTGTGGGGCGGATCACTCGGCTTCTTCACCCACTGGAGCACCGGGGGACGCCGCGACTTCGTCTCGAGAAAGAGCATCGAGGCCTCGCGCTACGACCTCATGGTCGATTCCGAGTTCGTCGATCAGGCGCGCGAGAAGCTCGCACTGCGCTGACCGGCCATTGTTTCTCCGATTCGAGAACCTCTTCGCCCACGCCGACCGGCGTGGGCGAAGTCGTTTCTGGTGGAAAGAACAACACGAAAGGGATATTCCACCCGAATCGCCACATTCGTCCGATGCGGATAATCCGTGTTTGCCCGGTCGATTCTTTCCACTGATGGCATGATTCGAGTTATGGCCGGATCGTCGAATACTCCCCCGAAGCCTGCTGTGGGCTCGAAGGTCGTCGTACGCGCGGGTGTCGCGGGCACCAAGGCCTGTCCCGGCACGATCGTCGAAGACTTCGGTCCAGCACAGGAAGCCGTGGGCGACAAGCTGGGTCGCGACTGGGCGCGCGTGCGCCGCTGGGCTGTGGCGCTCGACGACGGACGGCTGATATTCGTCGATATGGACGCATTCGAATCCTCGAAGTCCTGATATCCGATCCATTTCGTCACTTCCGTATTCACACGCCCCTGCAGTGACATGCGGAGGGTGAACAACCGGGTGAACTGCGGCGGATCCGTTGACGCTCCGTGCGCCCGAACCGTTCTCCGGATATGACCTGGATCGGTTGGGCGCTGCTCGGATGGCTCACGGCATCCCCGGTGGTCGCCCTCGTATTCGGGCGCGTCGCCGCGGCGCACGACCTCCACGAGGCGCCGCACACGATTGCGCCGGTGATCGACCTGTCCGAGCGCCGAGCACGCCGCCTCGGTGAACACCACTGGCCGGAGCAGGACGGCAACGGCCCGGCAACCCTCCCGGAGCCCCGTCTTCCGATGTAAATTGTCCTTCTCGCCTTCGACGGGACAGGGATCCGGTCCGGGCGAACACTCGCCCGTGCATGTGTGCCTCCCGGATCGAGGGACGATGACCGCAGACCGCTTCACCCCGGTCCCGCCCCGCAACGGCGCCGGAAACACGGCACTGACCGCAGGGATCGTCGCGCTCGTCTTCGCCTTCGTACCCGTCATCGGCGACTTCGTCGCGATCCCCGCAGGTCTGGTCGCAGTGGTGTGCGGATGGATCGGTCTCGAACGGGTCGACAGGGGCACGGCGACGCATCGCCGCGAAGCTCTGATCGGTGCGTGCCTCGGCGTCGCGGCACTGTTCGCCGTGTTCGTGGTCTTCGCAGCGGTTCACAGCAGCACCGGATGAAACAGGCCCGCGCGGTACGCGACGGGCCCTACTGGAGCCCCCTGTCAGGATTGAACTGACGACCGCTCGCTTACAAGGCGAGTGCTCTACCACTGAGCTAAGGAGGCACAGAACTCGACGGTCGCGGACGACGCGTGAGCGACGCCATCATATAGCGCGTCACACTCTCGGCGCGCACCCACCCGCCTTCGTTACGGTGGATTGCATGCCCACCCTCCCCGTTTCCCCCAGCCGTACCGGAGGCCGCGGACGGTGAGCCGCTTCGACGACTTCCTCGATCGGGTTCTCGGTACCCGCCGCGCGACCATCGACGCGGTCACCGAGGCGCCGGCGCCACTGCAGCCGATCGATCTGACCGATGATGCAGTGGTCGCCGAGGCGCTCGACGTCGCCGTGCGTGTCGGTGAGGTCCTGCTCGCGTCGGGCACCGGCGCGATCGACACCGCCGAACAGGTGCGGTTCGTCGCTGCCACCTACGGTCTGGCGCAGTGCGACGTCGACGTCACCTACAACTCGATCGTGCTGTCGGCCTACCGCGGACCGACCATGCCGCCGTCGAGCACGATGCGGGTGGTGCACTACCGCTCGATGGACTTCACGCGGCTCGCGGCCGTCGACCGTCTGACCCGCCGCGTCCGCCGCGACGCGATCTCCCCGGCGCAGGCGCACGAAGAACTGCTCGCCATCACCACCAAGGCGCATCCGTACAACCGTTGGGTGGCGACGATCGCGTGGTCGGCGATGGCCGCCTCGATCTCCGTGCTCCTCGGCGGCGACGCGCTGGTTGCGCTCGTCGCCTTCGGTTCGACGTTCGTGATCGACCGCGTCAACCGCAAACTCAACGCGGCCGGGTTGCCGTTCTTCTTCCAGCATCTGGTGGGCGGCATCGTCGCGACAGCCCCGGCGATCACGCTGTACGGGATACGGGAGACGATCGGGATCGAAGTGTCACCGGGACTCATCATCGCGGCCGGCGTGACGGTGCTGCTGTCCGGTCTGTCGCTCGTGGGTTCGGTGCAGGACGCCATCACCGGGGCCCCCATCACGGCGTCGGCGCGTTTCTTCGAAGTGCTGATGATGACGGGCGGCATCGTCGCGGGTGTCGCGACGACCCTGCGGGTCGCGTCGGTGTTCGGCGCCGAACTCCCTCTCATCAGTTACGAGGCACTTCCCGACCTCACACAGCTGCCGACGAAGATCCTCGCCGGTGCCGCGGCGGCGTTGTTCTACGCCGTCGCCTGCTACGCCGAACGTCGCGCTCTCACGGTCGCCGCGCTCGCCGGCGCCACCGGCAGCCTCGGCTACCAGCTCGCGCTCGGGTTGTCGCTCGGTCCGATCATCTCGTCGGCGCTGGCCGCGACCGTCATCGGTTTCGCCGGTGGTCTGATGGCCCGCCGCGCGCTCACGCCACCGCTGGTCGTCGCGGTCGCCGGCATCACGCCGCTGCTGCCCGGTCTCGCCCTCTATCGCGGCCTGTACGCGATGCTCCGCAATCAGATGGCCACCGGCATGACGGCACTGTTCTCGGCGTTCGGTATCGGGTGCGCGCTCGCCGCGGGTGTCACGCTCGGTGAATGGCTCGCCCGCCGCACGCGCAACCCGCGCGGTGTCCTCCGCGTCGGCGCGCTGCGTCGCCCGCAGCTGCGGCGGATCCCCCGGATCCGGCTCGACAAGAACCGCCCGGTGTGGCGTCCGGCGCCCGGCCCCGCCACGGGCCCCATCCCGGTGGGATCGCTGCACACCGGCCCGATACCCACAGCTCCCGGGACGGGCCCCATCGCGACGGGTCCGATCGCCACCGGTCCGATCGCCACCGGCCCGATACCGACGGGCCCGATCGCGTCGGGTCCCCTGGCCACGGGCCCGATACCTCTCGACCCACACGGGTCGTCGTCGGGCCGGGAGGCAGGATCGTCCGTACAAACGACGAGAGCCACGCTGCGCTTTCGGCGCGGGCGTGACTCTCGGCGGATCTGACGGAAGCGTTCAGCTGCCCTGGCGGGCCTTCTCGTCGGCTTCCATTGCGTCGCGAAGGCTCTTCGGACGCATATCGGTCCAATTCTGCTCGACGTACTCGACGCAAGCGGCGCGCGACTCTTCGCCGAATACCACCCGCCACCCCTGCGGAACCTCGGCGAAGGTCGGCCACAGCGAGTACTGCTCCTCATCATTGATGAGGACGTAGAAGCGGCCGTCTTCGTCGTCAAATGGATTCGTGCTCATCTCGCCTCACTTGTTGCGTAGGTGTGATGGTCCGATATCCTACCAAGCTCGTCGATTCCTCCCCCGGCTCCGGGCAGACGGAGCTCTCGGCGTTCGACGATCGAGGTCAGGATCTCACCCGCGCGGATCGCTGCGTTGGACAGCAACGACGCGGTCAGACCGTGTGTCTTCTCGGTTCCGCCCTGCAGGTAGACGTCGGCCGTGACGTTCTCGGGCAGCGGCAGACGGTAGTCGCGGGCGACGGACAGAACGGGTGCCTCGGGCGCGAGATCACCCAGCAGCGGCGCGAGAGGCGTGGGCTCGAAGCCGGTCGCGAGGACCACCGCATCGCACTCGAGGGTCTCGGTGTCGCCTTCGAGATTGTCGCGGATCTCGACGGTGACTCCCGCCTCGCTCTCGATCGCCGACACGACCTCCGAGGCACGACGCATGAACAAGCGGCGACGACCGCTCACCCGTTCGCGGTATTCGGTCGCGTAGAGCGCCTCGATGAGTTCGGGCGAGACGACCGAGTAGTTGGTGCTGCGGTGCAGGGCGAGCAGACGCTCACGCTCGGACAGCGGGGCCGCGTGCAGTTCGTCGACGACCTGCGGGTCGAAGATGCGGTTCGCGTACGGGCTGTCGTCGGCCGGGCTGTACCCGAAGCGGTTGAAGACGTTGTGGACCTCGGCCTGCGGGTAGTGCGTGTGCAGGTACTGCACGACCTCGGCCGCGCTCTGCCCGGCACCGACCACCACGAAGCGCTGGTGCTGCGGCTCCGGCATGTCCTCGATGTGGAAGAGGAAGTGGTGGTTGTGGAAGCAGCGGGCGGACTCGGTCGCCCACTTCGGGAGCCGGGCACGCAGTCCGACTCCGACCACGACGCTGTGCGCGTACACGACGGCGCCGTCGGCGGTCCGCACGGCGAACAGATCGGCGACCCCGTTGTGGTTGCGGACGGTCTCGACCGAGACGACCTCGGTTCCGTAGCGGACGTCGGCGTCGACGCGCGTGGCCGCCCACTGCAGATAGTCCTGGAACTCGTGACGTGTGGGGAAGAACGTCTGGTGGTTGACGAAGTCCACGAGACGGCCACGGTCGTGCAGGTAGGAGAAGAAGCTGTACGAGCTCGCGGGGTTGCGGAAGGTGACCAGATCTTTGGGGAACGCGATCTGCATCGTGGCGCCCTCGAGCAGCATGCCCGGGTGCCAGGCGAAGGCCGACCGACGTTCGAAGAAACGTGCCCGGATCGCCGAGGAGCGGTTGTCGGTGTTGTGCTCCTCGACGGCGATCGCGAGCGCCAGGTTCGAGGGGCCGAAACCGATACCGACGAGGTCGAAGACGTCTCCTTGCGAGTTGCCCTCCGACCTCCCCGCGTCATCGGCGACAAGGCTGGAACGGTCGGTCATCACTCAACTTCCGTACTAGGGGGTCCGGAGGGGCCCGTGATCGATTCGTACGAGACTCGAAGGTAGCTCAGGCTAACCTTTGTTCGGTGAGCGTACCAGTGCCCGACGGTCCGCGGGACGTCCCGATCTCCCGGATCACAGGGACCTTCGTCGCATTTCGACGACGGCGGGCGCGGACCCCTCGGCGTGGTCGACGGTGACGGGCGTTGCCTGCCGATTTCCCGTG